>CAZTKB010000200.1:0-6592 GCA_964614125.1 uncultured Desulfobacterales bacterium
GCGGACGACGGACCAGTTCGACAATGTGCCAAGTGCGGAACAGAAGTGGTGGTCGGTCGTGTCGAAAAAATGAGTAAATCCAAAAAAAACGTGGTAGATCCCCACACGCTGTTGGAGAAGTACGGGGCGGATACCACCCGGCTTTTCTGCCTGTTCGCCTCTCCCCCGGAAAAAAGTCTGGAGTGGAGTGAGCAGGGGGTAGACGGGGCATTCCGATTCCTAAGCAGGGTCTGGCGGATATGTTGGCTGTGGCGCCCCCTGGCCGCCGCCGCGACAGCCTATACAGGAGACCTGGATGACCTGGAAGGAGATCTGCGCCGTCTGGTCCAAAAAGTTCATGTGACCATCGACCGGGTATCCTCGGACATCGAAGACCGGTTTCACTTCAATACCGCCATCAGCGCGGTCATGGAACTGGTCAACTTGATGTATGCAGTTCCGGTCGAGCCAACAGACCCCGTCAAGAGCTCCGTTTTTCGTCTGGCTATCGATACCGTCGCCTTGTTGCTATCCCCGATTGTTCCGCATATGTGCGAGGAGATCTGGTCCGGCCTGGGCCATCCGGAAAGCATTTTCCGAGCATCTTGGCCGATGTGCAACCCCAAAGCCCTGACCAAAGACGAACTGTTGATCGTGGTACAGGTGAACGGCAAGCTTCGCTCCCGCCTCACGGTCGAAGTCGATACACCCCAGGACCGGATTAGGGAGATGGCGCTGGAAGATGAGAAAGTAATCAAATTTATCGAATCCAAACCGATCCGGAAAGTGATCGTGGTACCGAACAAACTGGTGAACATCGTGGTATAGCGCATTGCGGATCCCTTCAAAATCCCTGGGCCGATCCGCGATCCCCACACAACTCTTATTGATCCAAGGAGGAACGGTGAACCGCCACAGACTGATGACAATTCTGGCACCGGTCATTTTCCTGACCTGTTTTTCATGCGCCTATAAATTTTCGGGAGAAGGTCCCTTGCCCTCCGGGGTGACCAGCGTATACATCCCGATTTTTGAAAACCGAACCGGAGAAACCGGTGTGGAAAGTGTTTTCACCGACGATCTGATCAGCGAATTCATTCTGAAGCGAAAATCCGCCCTTCGAAGTCAGGAGGAAGCCGAAGCCACGCTGACCGGTGTGATCGAATATATCCGGGATATCACGATCGCGCACCGAACCACGAGGACCTCCACCCAACGACGCGCCGTGGCTTCCGTCGCCCTGAGGCTCACCGACTCCAAAGGCAGAATTCTCTGGGCAGCGACCGGAATCACCGCCAACGAGGCATACCCGGTTCTGGATGACAAGATTGCCACGGAACAGGAAAAACGGGAAGCCATCAAACGGTTGTCCAAACGACTGGCGGAAAAAATCTTCAATCGTTTGACTGATAATTTTTGATCGGATCGAGTCATTTTCGGCAGTTGAATGCCATCCGAAAATGATCTCGCGGAATCCATGGAGATGTCCTTTGATGACATCCCGACCATTCTCATCCATCCAAGCAAGCGGGCAATCATCTCGTTATGGAAAAAGGTTACGTTCAAGTATATACGTCCAATGGAAAAGGGAAAACGACCGCTTCCATCGGTTTGGCCGTCCGTGCGGCCGGTGCCGGTTTGACCACCCATATCATTCAGTTCATGAAACAGGGCGACTACAGTGAAATCAAGGCGCTGGCCAGGTTTTCCGACCTGATCACCATTGAGAACTTCGGTCTGAGCCACTTTATCAATGGAAAACCTTCTCCGGAGGACATCCGGGTCGCCCGCAATGGGTTGAAACGGGCCATGGAAGTGGTAACTTCAGGAAAAGTGAATCTGGTCATACTGGATGAAGCCAACGTGGCAGTCTCCCGCGGCCTTTTTTCAGTACAGGAACTGCTCGATATCGTACGAAAAAAACCGGAATCCATGGAGTTGGTGATCACCGGCAGGGGCGCGGACCCGGCCATTGTCGAGGCGGCGGACCTGGTCACGGAAATGACTTGTATCAAACACTACTATACCCAAGGAGTTCCGGCCCGAGTCGGCATTGAAAAATAGGGAAGCAGGAAACCACCATGAGTGCGATGGAAGAACAGGTATTGAAGGCGGCCAAGGAAATCGTTGTAAAATTCATCGAGACAGGCAGGACCTCACCGACAGGTTTCGCAGAAACATTCAAAACCGTGTACGGAGCGATTCTCGAAACAGTGTCCAAAGGGCAAACGGATCCACCCCAGCCGCCTCCGGAATCGGGAGGAAAAAAGTCATGAGTGAACCGATGGATCCGTCCACTAGCCAGAAGGCCTCCTCCGATCCGATGACGGAGGAATGGGAGCGCCGAATTCTGTGTGCGGATGAAAGCTGTATCGGTACAGTCGGACCGGATGGGAAATGCCGCGTGTGCGGACGGACGCATCCGGGATTGGTGGAGGAAGATGTCCCGGTGGTCATGGATCCGGATGCCGAATCCATTCTAACCGGTGCTGAAATGCAAGAATCGGCTGGTTCCGATGAAGAGGATTTCGCCGCGGAAGAATCCGACGAGTGGTCCGAACGACGGCTGTGCCCGGATGAAAGCTGTATCGGCACCATCGGGCCGGATAAAAAATGCCGCGTGTGCGGACGTTCCGATACGAAGGATCACTGATTTCCGAAACCGTTCTGCCCTTCGCAATCCGGGCATTGCCAGGTAATCCCGTTGCAGGACATCCCCCACACATTTTCCAGCATGCAGTTCTGGCAGATGGCAAAGCCGCACCGGCATTGCCAGCAAAATCGATAGGTCCTGCCGCAGCAATGGCAAACTGTCTCGACAGGCCTCCTTCTGCGCGGCTTTCGGGAATCGGTTTCCGACACGATCATGAATCAGCTTCCTTCTCATTATTTTTCAAACGGGTATTCTACGAAAACCCCAAAGGATCACGGAAGACATGCATACGACCCGTCCCACCCTGTACCTGATTGACGGCTCCGCCTATATCTACCGCGCCTATCACGCCATACGAGAGTTGGTCAACTCCAAAGGTTTTCCCACCAACGCGATATTCGGATTCACCAAAATACTGGTCAAACTCTTGGAGGAACACCAACCCGAATACGCCGCGGTTTGTTTCGATTCCAAAGGTCCGACCTTCCGTCATGAGCAATATCCGGCCTACAAGGCTAACCGCCCCCCCATGCCCGAAGATCTCCAAGTACAGCTCCCCATGATCCGGGAAGTCACCCGGGGATTCAACCTTCCGGTGATCGAGACCGAAAGATTCGAAGCAGATGATCTGATCGGCACCTTGGCTGTCCGGGGCGCCCAATCCGGATTTTCCGTCGTCATTGTAACCGGGGATAAAGACTTCATTCAGCTGGTATCCGAAAACATCCGGATTTGGGATCCCATGAAAGATACCTGGACGGATTTGGACGGTGTGCGGTCCCTACACGGGGTTGAACCTTCTCAATTTATCGATATCATGGGTCTTTCTGGAGATAGAGCGGACAATGTCCCCGGAGTCCCAGGCATTGGCCCCAAAACCGCCTTGTCCTTGATCCGCCAATTCCACAGCATAGAGGAATTGTACCAACATATCGATTCGGTACCCTCCCACGCACAAAAAACCAAGCTCATGGAAAACAGGGAGAATGCGTTTCTAAGCCGTCAACTGGTAACCATCTGCCTCTCTGCACCGGTGCCCGATCATATCGAAGAATTTCGAGTCGTGCAACCCGATTCCGAAAAGCTCACCCACCTGTTTGCCGATTTGGAATTCCGTCAATTCCAGCAAGCTTTTGCCGAAAACGTTCGCTCGACTTCCACCGATTACCGGACCGTGATAACAGAAGAGGACCTCGGGAATCTGACGACATTGTTGATTAACCATGGTACATTTGCCATCGACACGGAAACCACCTCGATTCATCCGATGCTGGCGGATCTGGTAGGGATTTCCCTGGCCGTGAAACCTCACCAGGCATTTTATATCCCCATCGCCCACGACTACCCGAACGCCCCCCCGCAATTGGACAAGCAAAAAGTACTCTCGGCTCTCCAGCCGATTTTGGCGGACTCCGCCATGGAAATCATCGGACAGAATATCAAATATGACTGGATTGTTCTGGCCCGAAACGGCATGGCCCTTTCCGGGATCCAAACAGACACCATGATCGCCTCCTACTTGCTGAACCCTTCCAAACGTTCCCATAGCCTGGACCAAATCGCCCTGGATTTTCTTGACCACAAGACCATTGGGTACAGTGATGTCACGGAAAAAGGCAAAATTCAGGGGTTCAACCAGGTGCGCCTGGAAGCAGCGGCACCCTATGCCTGTGAAGATGCCGATATCACGCTTCGGGCCAGCCGGGTGTTGCTGCCCCGAATACAGGAGGCGGGGCTGATGAGTCTTTTCCGGGATATAGAAATGCCGTTGGCCGGAGTTCTGACTCGGATGGAAATGCGGGGAGTCCTGGTGGATCGGAAAAGACTGGAGACATTGTCGGAATCATTCCAGCACCAGTTGGAAGACCTGGAAAACGCCATTTATGATTCGGCCGGAGAGCGATTCAACATCCAATCCCCCCAGCAACTGGGGAAAATCCTGTTTGAAACCCTGGGGTTGCCGACACAGAAAAAAACGCGTAAAAAAACCGGCTACTCCACGGATATGGATGTTTTGACCGAACTGGCGGAGCAACACCCCCTTCCGGCCATGGTTCTTCGGCACCGGACGTTATCTAAGCTGAAATCGACCTATGCGGATGCACTTTTGCTTATGATTCACCCGAAAACCGGCAGGATCCATACTTCTTATAATCAGACCGTTACGGCCACGGGCCGGTTAAGCAGTTCGGATCCCAACCTGCAGAATATTCCCATCCGTTCGGAAGAAGGGAGGGACATCCGCCGAGCGTTCATCGCCCGTAAAGGATGCCGCCTGCTGGGAGCGGACTATTCCCAGATCGAACTCCGCATTCTGGCGCATTGCTCGGAAGATCCCATTCTGATCCAGGCGTTCCGTGAACAACAGGATATCCATACCCGAACAGCCTGCGAAGTGTTTCACCTGGCTCCGGAGGAAGTAACCACGGAATTGCGACGGCAGGCAAAAGTTATCAATTTCGGAATTCTATACGGAATGGGGCCGTTCCGTCTTTCCAAGGAACTGGGGATCAGCCAGAAAATGGCCCGGACGTTCATCGATCAGTATTTTGACCGGTACCGGGGAGTGAAAGCATTCATTGACCAAACGATCCAGGAAGTCCGCGAAATCCGGCAAACCAGCACCCTGCTGGGCCGAATCCGTCTTCTTCCGGATATCAACAGTTCCAACGCAGTCGTCCGCCAGTTCGCGGAGCGGATCGCCGTGAACACCCCGGTTCAAGGCACAGCGGCCGATTTGATCAAAATCGCAATGATCCGGATGGACCAAGCCCTTTCGGAAAGAAACATGGAATCCGCCATGCTGTTGACCGTCCATGACGAATTGGTGTTCGAAACTCCGGAGGCGGAAATTCCGGATCTTACCGCTCTGGTCACCGATATCATGGAACATGTCTGGGATTTGAAGGTCCCTTTGCCGGTCAACATCGCGGTGGGAGACAACTGGGCCGACGCCCATTAACGGCGAACCAACCGGGGCCTGGCTCCCATTTCCCGAAGGTTCTGCATGATCCGGGCAGCAGCCTGCTCGGTTTCATAGGCGCCGATCAGCGTACGGACTTTACCCGGATTTTCCACATCCGGAGCCAGGTACGCGATGTGCCCCATGGCAACCAACGCGGATTCCCGCCTTCGGGCTTCCGCATCCACCATCGCCTGGCCTACCTGCACCGCGAAAGGCAAATGGACCGGTTGCGGATCTTTCAGTTTTCGGGCCAGTAGATCCTGGGTTTTCTTTCTGGCATCCGCCTGGCTGGTGAACTGCCCGACCAGAATACGGTGCCACTCCACATTGTCGGGAGAAACTTCCGAGGAAACAAAGGCCATATCTCCACGAGCACGCATTTTCATGGCAATTCGGTGGGCTTTCTGGCGATGTTGGCTGGATCCGATCAGAATGGAATAGGGGAACCCGGATGTCCCCTCGGCCTGATTCCTATCCGGCGGGACGGTTGTGGAATCTTTGGGAGGAGCCACATACTTGGCCGGAGGCGGCACCGAATCTTCGGGTGGTTTGGCTGCGACCAAGGACGGAGGAGCATCCGGAGGTGGGGAGGAGCCTTGCCCGATCGGTGCAGTCTCCAAGGCGGAAATTTCGATGCGTGTTTCCACCGGCTTCGCGGGGGAAGCAAAGGCGGCGGTTTCGGTTTGTTTCATGCCGGCCGCGTTTTTTTCCCGCCAGGGCTTTCCAGCTTCATAGGCGCGAAGCCGTTCCGTGTATTTTTCCAGGGTCTGGGTGCGGCCCTCCGTCAACTGCATCAACAATGCCCGTTTCTGTACTCGTACGGCTTCCGTAAACCGGCCGGCCTCCGCGTAAGCGGCCGCCAGAGTATCGTAATGATGTGCCCCGGGCTCCAGTTCGACAGCTTTCCCAGCCATCTCCACCGCCCGAGCTCCGTTTCTGTATTTCGGATCCGGACACGCGGCCAGCAACCAGGCAAGCTGATTGTAGGCACGGGT
>CAZTKB010000201.1:0-6567 GCA_964614125.1 uncultured Desulfobacterales bacterium
ATCGCACGGGAGCGTGGTATCAAGGTTACCGAAACCATCAGCGGCGAATCCGAGGACTACGTCAACCTGATCACGGTCAAAGCCGTGACCTCGGAAATGACCAACACCGTTTCCGGAACCATTTTCGGGAAAAAGGACTCCCGAATTGTCCGAATCAACACGTTCCGCCTCGAAATGATCCCCAAGGGCCACCTGTCGCTCATCCACAACATCGACCGACCGGGATCCATCGGAGAAATCGGAACCACTTTGGGAAAACACCAGATCAACATCGGTCGTATGCAGGTGGGGCAGGAGGAAGAAGGAAACCGGAACATCATTTTCCTGTGCACCGACACGGCAGTTCCGGAACGGGTCATCGAAGAACTGAGAACCCTGCCGTCCGTCAAACGAGTCATCCCGTTAGAATTTTGATGCCAGGAGGGTTCTTATGTCTGACCAATCAACCGATCCCTGCAAACCGGAAAAATCGCCCTGCGGATGCCCATTACCGACGATCGATTTCTCCACGTTTCTGGTGTCTCTGAATTCCGCCGCCCTGTCCCAACTGGGCATTATTTCGGACCCCGCCACCGGGAGGCGGGAAAAAAATCTGCTGGTCGCCAAACAGACCATTGACGTAATCGCGATGCTGGAAGAAAAAACCCGCGGCAATCTTTCTGTGGATGAGGCGACCATGCTGAAAAGCATTTTGTATGACCTCCGGGTCATCTACGTACGGGAAAAAGGATAACGATTTCGGTGAATCCTGCATCCCATTCAATTGCGTTCGCCATATTTCAAACGGCTGAATTCTCTGGCTACCCTGCCGGGAATCCGGCCTTTTGATATTCAGGAGGTAGTGATGAAACGAGAAAACACCCGATGGATGTCTTCGCCAGAGATTCGGACGGTTCTGGTCGTTATCGTATGGCTGGCGGCCTGTCTGATACCGGCCTCGCAGGCACCGGCCAAATCGGACAATGTGGTAATGGTTCCTCAAAATTTTAGTGCTTTGGCGGAAATGGTCAGCCCGACCGTTGTCAACATCCGGACCGAAAAAACCGTCCAGGGGGGTGGCCGGGTTTTCCGTCACTTTTCCCCAAACCCGTTCGGAAACGACGACCGTTTCAACGATTTCTTCGAGAAATTTTTCGGCGAGCAGCCGCAGCGGGAATTCCGCGAGAGAAGTCTCGGTTCCGGTTTTATCATCGATAAGGAGGGCTATATCGTCACCAACAACCATGTGATTGAAAACGCAAACAAAATCAAGGTCAAGCTGAAAAACGGCAAGGAATTCGACGCAGAAATCATCGGTTCAGATCCGTCCACGGACATCGCCTTGATCAAGGTTAAAGCCGGGGAAGAACTGCCGGTGGTTCCGATGGGAGACTCCAACGACCTTCAGATAGGCCAGTGGGTGGTGGCGATCGGAAGTCCCTTCGGCCTGGAACAGACCGTCACTGCTGGAATCATCAGCGCAAAGGGGCGTGTGATCGGCTCCGGTCCCTATGACAACTTCCTGCAGACCGACGCATCGATCAATCCCGGCAACAGCGGCGGCCCCCTCATCAACATGCAAGGACAGGTCGTCGGCATCAACACAGCCATCGTCGCCAGCGGCCAGGGGATCGGTTTCGCCATTCCGATCAACCTCGCCCACGGCATCATCGATCAATTGAAAACCAAGGGATCAGTCACCCGCGGATGGCTGGGAGTCGTGATCCAGGATCTGTCTGAAGAGATGGCGGAATACTATGGTATCCCGGATAAAAAAGGTGTCCTCGTCATGGAAGTGATGCCCGGACATCCTGCCGAAGCAGCGGGGATCCAGGAAAAGGATATCATTGTGGAAATCAACGGCCAGCCGGTTTCCACCAGCCGGGATCTGACCAATACGGTCGCCAATTTGAATGTGGGGGAAAAAGCCAAGATCCAATTTCTGCGTAATGGGAAAAAACAATCCGTTGCGGTGGAAATCGCCAAAAGGCCGCAGGATACCAACCAGCTTGCCTCTGGAGGACCGGGTCGTCCCCCTGTAGATGAATTAGGCGTCCGCATCACCAGCCTGACTCCGGAAATCGCCAAAAAATTGAACACCAGCCAGACAGACGGAGTGGTGATCGAGCATTTGCTCCCGGATGGAAAAGGAGCCGAAGCGGGACTGGCGGTAGGGGATATCATCAAGGAAATCAACCATACTTCCATTAAAACCGAGAAAGATTATCAGACGGCCCTATCCAAAATCAAAAAAAATGAAACGATCCAGATGTTCATCTGGAGATCTCAGGCCGGGTTTCTGGTGGTCAAACTAACGAAATAAAGCTCTTCCCGGTGTCTCCGATCCGTCGAAAGGCTTACCGCCAATAGGCGGATCGGATGGCCGCAAGGTTTATCCACCCCTCAATCACTTCCGGGCCTGGAATTTTGATGGAAACGGTTCTCTCCCCTGCCAAAATCAACCTGTTTCTGGCCGTAACCGGCAAGCGCCCGGACGGCTACCACAACCTTGTAAGCCTGATGTGTCCGATTGACCTAAAGGACCGGATCGAGTTGGATTTTGTGGGAACCGGAATCCGGATTTTCTGTGATCACCCGGGCGTACCGGAGGATGAAACCAATCTGGCCGCCCGGGCGGCCGATGCGTTTTTCCGGCGCAATCACTTTTCCGGAGGACTGGTCATCCGCATTCGTAAATGTATTCCGCCGGCGGCCGGACTGGGAGGGGGTAGTTCCAATGCTGCCTCGGTTCTATCCGCTCTAAATCGTTACTTTGGCCAGCCGATGTCGAATGAGGAACTGGTTGATACGGCCATCGGCTTGGGATCCGATGTGCCGTTTTTTTTATTTCAACGCCCAGCCGTCATTTCCGGGAAGGGTGAAAAGATTCGTTTTTTCGACGGGCTGAAAGCATTTCCCCTGATTCTGGTCTGTCCCCCCATACCGGTTTCGACCCGTATAGTCTATCAGAAACTTATTTTGGGATTGACAAATTGCGAACAAAAGCTTAAAAAAAATCTTTTAAACGTTTGTAATTTTTCTGTACGGACCGGCTTGTGTAACGATCTGGAAACCGTGACCCTGCGGATGCATCCGGAGATCGCCCGTATCAAGGAGGTTTTGATTCGAAACCGGGCGATGAATTCCCTGATGTCGGGAAGTGGTCCGGCGGTTTTTGGTATCTATCCGGATGAAAAAACGGCGGAAGCGGCCTTCTCGACAGTTTCCGCCGAATGCGGGGTTCCCTGCCATCTGACCCGTTTGTTGGCCGGCCCCCGCGTCCCATAAGCGGATCCCTGAACGGAATTGATTGGGGTGTCGTCAAGCGGTAAGACACAGGATTTTGGTTCCTGCATTCGGAGGTTCGAATCCTCCCACCCCAGCCATCATCGTACGGCAGCCTTTTTCGAAGCAACCTAAATCAAATCGACAATCGGAAATCACCATGAACGGCTTCCTGACCAACGGCCTGACCATATTTTCCGGCAACTCCAATCCGTCCCTGACGCAAAAAATCTGCGAATACCTGGAAATCGACATCGGGCACGCCAAGGTCAAAACCTTCAGCGATGGGGAAATTCAGATTGAAATCAATGAAAATATCCGATCCAAGGATGTTTTCGTCGTACAATCGACCAGTTCCCCGGTAAATGACTATCTGGTGGAGCTTCTCTTGATGATCGACGCTTGCAAGCGATCATCCGCCCGGCGTGTCACCGCTGTGATACCTTACTATGGTTACGCCAGACAGGACAAGAAGGTGGCCCCGAGGGTTCCGATCAGTGCCAAGCTGGTGGCGGATCTGATCACCGTCGCAGGAGCCAACCGGGTCATCACCATGGATCTTCACGCCGGACAAATTCAGGGATTTTTCAGCATTCCGGTGGACAACCTGTTCGCGGCTCCGGTGATCCTGGAGCATATCCGATGCCGATTTGATAACGACTTGGTCATTGTGTCCCCGGATGCGGGAGGCGTAGAACGGGCCAGGGCCTTTGCAAAACGGCTGAACGCCGGATTGGCCATTGTCGACAAGCGCCGGGAGGCACCCAACCAAGCCAAAGCGATGCAGGTTATCGGAAATGTTACAGGAAAAACCGCTATTATTTTGGATGATATGGTGGACACAGCCGGCACTGTCTCCGAAGCCGCGTATATTCTTTCTGAAAAAGGCGCCCGCGAAGTTCACGCCTGCTGCTCCCATGCCGTTCTTTCGGGACCGGCCATTCAGCGGATTGTCGACTCCCCGTTGAAATCTTTTGTTGTAACGGATACCATACCCCTCAAACACGATGCCGTGGTAAGCGGAAAATTCACCGTTCTGACCATCTCCAAACTGGTCGGAGAGGCCATCATTCGCAGCCACCGGGGAGACTCGGTAACCTCTTTGTTCGTTTGACAGACTTTAACAACCGTTTTTTTTAGGAGGATTTTTTGGAACTACTTGACATTAACGCCCACATGCGTACCAAGGCAGGCAACAGCCCGTCCAGAGGCCTTCGCCGGGAAGGGAACATCCCTGCGGTGCTCTACGGCCCGGGAACCGAATCGGTCCTGCTTTCTATAAACGCCCATGATCTGGAGCTGGCCTTGAAAAAAGCGCCGATCAGCCAACTAATCTTCAACCTCCAAATCCAGGGAGCGGATTTCCCCCCCCGGACGGCCATCGCCAAGGAAATCCAGACGCACCCGGTTTCCCGGAATTTCCTCCATGTGGATTTCTACGAAATCGCCAAAGACCGGAAAATTACGGTCCGTGTTCCCATCGCGGTCCAGGGAAAATCCAAAGGGGTTGAAAACGGTGGTATTCTCCAAATCATCCTGCGGGAGGTGGAGATATCCTGTCTTCCCTTCGAGGTCCCGGACGCCGTTCCGGTGGATATCACCAATTTGGATATCGGAGATTCCCTACACATCTCGGATATATCAGCAGACTCGAAGATCGAATTCGTGGACGATGGAGACATGACAATTTTAACCATCTCCAGTTCCATGGGAGACGACCGACCGGGCGCCGCAAAAACAGAGGAAACCGCGGCTCCTGCCGGGAAAAAAGCGGCATGATTGAGACATGAAGGCCGGAACCTGAACCAATGTCCCGCCGGTTGATCGTCGGTCTGGGAAATCCCGGGCAAGAATATCACCGATCCCGACACAATCTGGGATTTATGGTTGTGGATGAAATTGCGGCGTGGTATCGGATACCGATTTCCGCCGCACGATGCGGGGCGCTGATCGGGGAAGGCCTCCAGGAGAATTACGAGGTGATTCTGGTCAAACCGCTCTCGTTCATGAATCGAATCGGGATTCCGGTGGCCTGCTTAATTGATTATTACGGCATATCCCCGTCCGATATGCTGGTTGTTCATGATGACATGGATCTGGAATTGGGCAGATTACAAATTAAAGAGAAAGGAGGGAGCGGCGGACACAAAGGAGTGCAGTCTATCATCGATGCCTTGCAGGAGGATCGTTTCATCCGGATCCGTTTGGGCATCGGGCACCCGGAACCCCATAGCGGCGTAACGGATTTTGTTCTTGAACCGTTTTCCGTAACGGAGACCGCGACGGCTCGAAACCTGATAACGCTGGCCCGGGATGCGATCACGACCGTCCTTTGCAAGGGAACAAAGGAAGGAATGAACCTGTTTCATCGGAAGTCACTCACAATTTCACGTCAAACAACAGATGGAGGGAAATAATGGATTTAACAATGGGTAACATACCGTTGATTTGTACACTTGTCGGTGTGCTGGGGGTACTGTTTGCCATCGGTGTGGCCAGCGTGGTTAAGGGAGCGCCCGCCGGCAACGAAAGAATGCAGGAAATCGCGGGTGCCATCAAGGAAGGCGCCATCGCCTACCTGAACCGTCAGCTCAAGACCATGTCCATTGCCGGCGCGGTCATTTTTATCATCATTTTCGCCATGATGGGAGCCAAAACCGCCATCGGTTTTCTGGTCGGCGCAGCGGCTTCCTTCATCGCCGGTTATGTCGGCATGAGAGTCTCCGTCATCGCCAACGTCCGTACCGCCGAAGCTGCCCGGAAAGGGCTGGCAGCCGGTCTGGCCATGGCGTTCAAAGGCGGTTCCGTGACGGGAATGATGGTCGCCAGCCTGGCTCTGGTTGCCGTGGGTGGATACTATACTGTGACCCATGATATCATTGCCCTGGTCGCCCTGGGATTCGGCGGAAGCCTTATTTCCATTTTCGCCCGGTTGGGCGGCGGTATCTTCACCAAAGGCGCGGACGTCGGTGCAGACTTGGTCGGTAAGGTCGAAGCCGGTATTCCGGAAGACGATCCCCGCAACCCGGCTGTTATCGCCGACAACGTCGGTGACAACGTCGGTGACTGCGCCGGTATGGCCGCTGACCTGTTCGAGACCTATGCGGTCACCGCTGTCGCGGCAATGCTGATTGGCCACCTCCTGTTCCCCAAAATTCCCATTGCGGCTGAATTTCCGCTGATTTTGGGTGCCATCTCCATCATCGCTTCCATGATCGCCATGTTCTTTGTTCGGCTGGGCAAAGGGGAATACATCATGGGCGCACTGTACAAAGGCATGTTCGGCGCCGCCATTCTGGCCGC
>CAZTKB010000202.1:0-6511 GCA_964614125.1 uncultured Desulfobacterales bacterium
TGACTGGTTTGAAGGAACCAAGCCGGACGTTGTCGCTGTCCGATCCGGCGAGTGCGGCATCCTCAGACAGCTTTTCCTGCGGGAAAGGCAGAATAGGTCCCCCGCTCCGGCTTTCCGGCGGGTCCCCTCTCTGGCAAGTCATTCCCTCATCCCTTGCGGAGGAAAGCGCAGGCTGTAAGTCCCCCACTGGTGGAGGAGGGTCAGGGCCAACCATTTTCCCCTCCCCACTTGGGGGCTGGGTCAGGGCAAACCATTTTTTCCCTCCCCACTGGTGGGGGAGGGTCAGGGTGGGGGGGATTAAAAGCGTGGCAGGTCACGTCCTTCCGGTTTTCCGGCCATTATAATTTGAAATTCGGTGGACCCGAACTCTCTGTATGGAAACCGAATAGGTGGCATGAAAAGCGGGAGAACTCCAACCCGGCAGCAACTTAACACGATAAACTCTTCTGAGGAGTTTCTGAGATGGGATGGCGGAGGACACTTAAAAGGCGGCCGACGGCATGGATCATCATCGGATGTCTGGCTGTGGCTTGGCCGGTATGCGCCTCGGCTGAAACGGTTTTGAGCGTGTCCGAGGCCGTGGAAATGGCGGTGCGATACAATACGGCGATCCGAGAGTCGAGTTTCCGGATGCAGGCGGTCGATCAGGAACGAATACAGGCCCGTGCTGATTTTTTTCCCAAAGCGGCCGCATCCTATTCCTATACCAACCTCGAAAAACAGCCGTACATGGAATTCGGTGGGATCCAGCGCGTGATGGTCAACGGCCGGGAGCAGCATCACTGGGATATCAGTCTCATCCAAACCGTTTTCAAGGGATTCGCCCTGGCCAGCCGGCACGAGGCGTCCCGGATCAACGTTCGGATTGCGGAAACCGAACACCGGCAGTTGGTACAGGATATCACCCGGGAGGTCCAGGATGCCTGCCATGGCGTGCTTTTGGCCGAAAAAATGCTTCGGGTTGCGGAGCAGGCCGTCGAATCGCTGTCGGCTCATGAAGCTGACGCGGAGCGATTTTTCCGGCACGGCGTGATTCCCCGTAACGAACTCCTTAAAGCCCGCGTGGCCCGGGCCGGGGCCCAACAGGAGCGGGAGAAAGCCAACGCCCTCCATCAGCAATCCCGTTCCCGGCTCAACATCCTGGTGGGACTTCCGATGCGGGAACCTGTGATGATTCAGGAACCGCTGGAAACGGAGAAAGAAACCGTCGACCTGGAAGAGTTGGAAAAAACCGCCCTACGAGACCGGCCGGTATTGGCGGCCGTGAGGCTGGGTCTGGAGCTGATGGATCAACAGATCCGGCTGGCCGGAAGCGATCTTTATCCGGAGGTGAGCCTGATCGGCCGGTATGAGCAAAACGGCCAGGATTTTTTGGCCCAAACCAACGATTACAGCAATGAATGGAATCTGAGCATTTCGCTCCAAGCCAAATGGATGATTTTCGAGTGGGGAAAAACCCGGGCCGCCGTTACCCGCCGTCACCTGGAACGGCAGGCTTTTCGGGAAAAGGTTCAGTCCGTCGAGGACCGTGTCCGCCTGGAAACCCAGCAGGCCTATCTGAACATCGGGGTTTCCCGGGCCAACCTCCACACATCCCGGATTGCGGTGGAACAGGCACGGGAGCATTTTCGAATCACGGAACATCTCTATCGCGAGCAGGTAGTGAACTCCACCGAGGTGTTGGATGCCCGAACCGCGCTGACCCAGGCGGAAACCAACTATTTTGAGGCGTTGTACGGCTGCTTGAATGCGACCGCCGATCTGGAGAGGGCCATCGGCCGATCTTCGAACCAGTTGGCCGAACCTTTGCCATAAACAGGAATTCTATGTCCGACATACGAAAAGCCACTGTTGCGGGGTTGTCCGTCGGTTCCACTTTCGTGGTCCAGCGGACGTTTGTGGAAAAAGAGGTCAGCCGGTTCGCCGATATGACCCAGGATTACAACCCGATCCACTTCGATGACCGGTTTGTCGCAACCAAGGGACTCCGGGGGCGGATCTGCCATGGGCTTCTGGTCGGTGGCATGGTGACCGAGATCGGGGGCCAAATCGGGTGGTTGGCTTCCGGGATCCATTTCCGGTTCAAAAAACCGGTGTATTTTGGTGACGAAATCACCTGCACCATGACCATCACGGAATTGGAACCCAACGGACGGGCGCGTGCGGAGGCGATTTTCCGGAATCAGCATGATGAGGTCGTTTTGACGGCCCAGATTACCGGACGGGTACCGGTCGGATCTGATCGCGAGGTGCTGAAGCAAATGATGGCGGAAGGGGACCCCACCAACGGAATCCGCGAATAGTTTCCTGTTTCCGGAATTCGGGATAAAATGAATCGTCATTCATTTTCAGTTGATCCCACCGACGCTTTCCTCTATGATACGAACCGTTGCGCTATTTTCGGTCCGTATCTTTTCATAAAGGATTTGTCGTGCCCAAACAGAATGCCGCCGGTGACAAACAACTGACATGGAGTATCGATTCCCTGGCCGGGATGATCGCGGAGATCCAACGCCCCAGCGGAGAAATCCCCTGGAGCAGGGATGGGAAAACCGATCCGTGGGATCATGTGGAAGCCGCCATGGGATTGACGGTGGGAGGCCGGTGGGAACGGGCGTCCCGGGCACTGGAATGGCTGGCGGGATGTCAGCTGGATGACGGAAGCTGGTATTCCGCTTATCGGAACGGAATCCCGGAGGACAAAACCCGGGATGCCAATCAGACCGCCTATATCGCCGTAGGGATCCTGCATTATTACCTGGTGACGAAGGACCGTCGGCTGGTGGAGCGGATGTGGCCGGTTCTCCGGCCGGCCGTTGATTTTGCCCTTCGACTGCAGGCCCCGGGCGGAGAAATTTACTGGGCGGTCAGCCCGGACGGGAAAGTGGACCGGATGGCCTTATTAACTGGATCCAGTTCCGTTTTCATGAGCCTCAAATGCGCGATCGTGCTCTCCCGGATTCTGGGATATCCGGCCGAAGAATGGGAGCAGGCAGCCTGGCGGTTGGGGGATGCCATCCGGAACAAACCGCACCATTTTAATATGACCAAATCCCGGTTTTCCATGGATTGGTTCTATCCAATCCTTTCCGGTGCCATGACCGGATATCCGGCGCAGCAGCGGATTCATAAATTCTGGAAAAAATTCATCATGGAAGGACAGGGTGTCCGGTGCGTTTCGGATCAGCCCTGGGTCACCATCGCCGAGACATCGGAGTTGTGCATCGCCCTGTCTGCAATGGGAAATCCGCGGTTGGCGGAAATCGTCTTTACCTGGGTGGTCGATAAACGCTATGACGACGGATCGTACTGGTGCGGTTTCACCTGTCCGGACATGGTGATCTGGCCGGAGGAAAAAATCACCTGGACGAACGCCGTAGCCCTGATGGCGCTGGATGCCATGTACCGGCTGACACCGGCCTCGGATCTGTTTTCCCACGAATGGTGGAGCCGTAACGGATTTCTTCCCTGGGCGGAGTAGGGGGGGATGTGAGGCACGACCACCGGCCCTTTCTTGTCAAGCACACCCTTCTTCGGCTGCAGCGGTGGTACGTTCGGCATTTTCTGAGACCCCATTTCGAAGCCCTGGGAGACGGGTTTACGGTGATGGGGGGAAGGCATATCGAGGTCTTCGGCGGACCGGTGGCCATCGGACGATACGCCACCCTGATCGCCACCGCCGACCGGAAGATCCGTTTCTCGGTTTGGTCGGCCTCACCGGAGTCCGGGAGCATATCGGTGGGAGATTATGCCCTCATCAGTCCCGGCGTCCGGATCAGTTCCGCCGACAGCATCCGTATCGGTGACGACTGCATGATCGCCAGTAATGTTTACATCACGGATTCCGACTGGCACGATATCTATGACCGAATCGCCCCCGGCAGGCCTGATCCGATCCATATCGCGGACAATGTATGGCTGGGTGACAGCGCCATTGTCTGTAAGGGAGTCACCATCGGAAAAAACAGCATCGTGGGTGCCGGTTCCGTGGTTACCCGGCCTATTCCGGCCGGTGTGATCGCGGCTGGAAATCCGGCACGGGTGGTTCGGGAGCTGGATCCGGATCAAGTGATCCGAACCCGCGGACAATGGTTTCGCCGGCACCCTCATCTGGCCGCGGAGTTGGAAGCCTGGGACCGGGCGGTGATGGGTAACAATTCCATCCGCCAATGGTTACGATACCTGATCCGGCCCCGGATCGGAGATTAAGGGACAGGCAGAGGAAGTCAGGGAAATGGAAACAAACGGAACATCGTCCAATCAGTGCCCCAACTGTGGGGAAACCGTCCGGCCCAACTGGAAAATCTGCCCCATATGTGAAACCCGGCTGATCGGGGCAGCGAGTGTGGGCTTCGGTTCATCCCGGGGGGCCGAAAGTTCGTTCCGGGAACGGCTGTCCGACATGGAACTGGTATTTGTTTCCGGCGGCAGGTTCCGGATGGGGGATTTTCTGGACGAAGGGCTGGACAACGAAAAACCGGTTCATCCGGTGGAACTGGACGGTTTTTATATCAGCCGAGCGCCGGTCACTCAGGCGATGTGGAACCGGGTGATGCCCGAAAACCCCTCCCGGTTTTTGGGGGACAACCTCCCGGTCGAACAGGTAACCTGGCATCAGGCCGGCGTTTTCATCGAGAAACTAAACCGGGACCATACGGGGTCCGGTTGTTTCCATCTTCCGACCGAAGCCCAGTGGGAATATGCCGCTCGCAGCGGTGGAAAACCCGAGCGTTTCTCCGGTAGCGACGTCTTGGATCTGGTAGGCTGGTACTTGAATAACAGCGGGGACCGGACCCATCCCGTGGGGGAAAAGGCGCCTAATGGTTTGGGACTGGTTGATATGAGCGGAAATGTCTGGGAATGGTGCCGGGACGGATACCGGGAAGACGCTTATGTCCACCATGCTCCGAGAAACCCGCTGGTGGAAGCCGGGCCGAACTCCGACCGGGTGATCCGGGGTGGAAGCTTTGCCTTGGATGCCTGGAGTGCCCGCTGCAGCCGGCGCTTTTGTCTGGCGCCGGATTATTTCGGATATGGCTTGGGGTTCCGGGTTGTGTTCCAGCCGAGCGTATCTTGAAATGGAGGACGGGTTGACCAATTACCGAAAGCTTATCGATCGGGTGGAGGATCGATGCCGATCGATCCGCGATGCACATGGCGATCAGCTTCAGTGTCGGCGGGGATGTGCATCCTGCTGTCTTTCCATTTCTATTTTTCCGGTGGAGGCCTCCCATATTCTGCAATGGATCCGGGAGACCCGCGATCCTTTTTTCACGGAATCCGGCCGGGAATTTCGCTTCCGCTCCGGGATCTGCCCCATGCTGCATGAAAATATCTGCCGGATTTATCCGGTCCGTCCCCTCATCTGCCGCACTCACGGTTATCCGATGTTGACTCGGGAGTCCGGGGAGGCCGTTGTCAGCTGTTGTCCCATGAATTTCACGGAAGTTTCCGTGATTCCATCATCGGCTCTCATTGACTTGGATCTTCTCACCCGGACACTGGTCGCCGTCAACCGTGTTTTTCTGGAAACTGGTATGGAAACAGCCCGATGGTCTGCGGATCGAATCAGTCTGGAGGATATTTTTCGGGCGGCTGTTTGACCAGGATATCGGTCATGAGGTTGACCAGTGCCCAGATTCCGTCCGCCGCCAGGTGGGATTCAATGGAGCGGTCAAACAGCAGGGTGAGAGCGGGCGGAAACTCTTCGTCCCCGGCCCACAGAAGGTAGCACAGCGGAATTCGAGGAAAGGGTTTGAGGCGGAAAGCGATATCGGCCATGGA
Source organism: uncultured Desulfobacterales bacterium (assembly GCA_964614125.1). Lineage (GTDB taxonomy): Bacteria > Desulfobacterota > Desulfobacteria > Desulfobacterales > Desulfatirhabdiaceae > UBA4064. The sequence continues at coordinate 5,785 of CAZTKB010000202.1, forward strand.
TACCTCCGTCCCTCCCAGGGACCGGCATACACCGGCAAATCCTACCGGATCGTTTCCGAAGCGCTTCAGGATCGGGGGCGTATTCAATTCGTGCGGTCCCTGGAAGAAATGGGCGTCGGCGAGTTCCGGGACGCCGATCCATTCGTTGGCCAACGGCCGGTCCGAGGCCTGCAGCAAATAGAGCACCGTGATCAGCCGGAAAATCGGATGACGTACTTCCCTCCATTCCGCTCCGCGCCTGCGGAGTACCCGGCGGGATTTCAGGCATACCCGCAATTCGGTGTCCAGAAACCCCACGACGATTTTTCCCTCGGGGTCGATACCGGCCAGCGCGTGGGTCGCGAGGTGCTCTGTCGGTAAAGAGATCAGGTCTTCCCAGAAGGTGGAGGGGACATCCAGGGAGGATCCGGGAAGATCGGAAAGGTCGGGTGCCGGGCGGTTCATGGTCAAAGCCTCCTGTGTCTGGTTCCGGCTGTTTTGCCTAGGAAACCGGAATCAGTTGATTCATGTCGAAGATGGGGAGGCAAACGGCCAGAACGATGAAACCGACTACCAATCCCATAGCCAAAATCATTACCGGCTCCAAAACCGCGATCATGCGCAGCATACCGGCTTCGGTTTCCCGGTCGAACAGGTCTGCGGTACGGATCAGCATGGTTTCCAATTCTCCGGTTTGCTCCCCCACCAGAATCATCTGAATGGCCAGGGAGGGAAAGATGCCGGTGCC
>CAZTKB010000203.1:0-6452 GCA_964614125.1 uncultured Desulfobacterales bacterium
GGCTCCCCGGCCGGCAGCGCATCCCCTCTTCCCTTGCGGGCTGGATGAGCGGTAACAATTTTTTCCCCTTCACCCTAGTGGGGTTGTGCCAGGCCCACCAATTTATTTCCCCTCCCCACTGGTGGGGGAGGGTCAGGGTGGGGGGGGAATAAAAGCGGGACAACCCCCCTGTTTCCCGGATTGGCAAACGGTTTTTTTGCCCGCCGTCCCTAGTGACCGATCCCTAGCCCCTCTCACACTTTCCGCTTGACAATCCCGCCCGCTTTCCGATAAACCAATCAGCGAGATGCGAATTCAACCCGCTTACAAGGTGATGTTATCCGGAAACTGGTGGTGGCCCGCCGGGCAGGTGATCTGCGTCTCCGAGTGACATCCATTGGAACATCGGAAACCAAAGCCTGCCTCCGAAACAGATCGGAGGCAGGCTTTTTTATTTTTGGAGCCCAAGTTGGTTTCTGGAAAAAATATGTTAGCCAATTAACAAGGAGGTGCCTGAATGAAACATCGGAACGTGTTGCTGCATCCGGATGAGATACCCCGGCAATGGTACAATATCCTGGCCGATATTCGCCTCAATCCACCCTTGGGGCCGGATGGAAAACCCATATCGCCGGATGCTCTGGCCGCGGTGTTCCCCATGAACCTGATCGAGCAGGAAGTGAGTGCCCAACGGTGGATCGATATCCCGGAACCGGTGCTGGATGTATTGTCCATCTGGCGGCCGTCACCGTTGTATCGGGCGCTGAATCTGGAGAAGGCGCTGAACACCCCCGCACGGATCTATGTGAAAAACGAGAGTGTGAGCCCGCCCGGAAGCCATAAGCCCAACACCGCGGTAGCCCAGGCTTATTACAACAAGGCCTTCGGCATCCAGCGCCTGTGCACGGAAACGGGCGCCGGACAATGGGGATGCGCCCTTTCCTTCGCCTGCAATCAATTCGGACTGGAATGCAAGGTTTTCATGGTTCGGGTCAGTTTCGATCAGAAGCCGTACCGCAAAGCCATGATGGAAACCTGGGGCGGGACCTGCGTGTCCAGTCCTACTACGGAAACGAAGGCGGGTCGGGATGCGTTGGAAAAGAATCCGGATACGCCCGGCAGTCTGGGTATTGCCATCAGTGAAGCCATGGAAGCGGCTGTCAGTGACACGACGGGAAAAACCCGGTATTCCTTAGGAAGTGTACTGAACCATGTGATGCTTCATCAGACCATCATCGGGTTGGAGGCGAAAAAACAGTTCGCGATGATCGGGGAATACCCGGATATCGTGATTGGTTGCGCCGGAGGGGGCAGCAATTTTGCGGGATTGGCATTTCCTTTCGTGTATGACAAGATCAACGGTAAAGATCTTGAAATCTATCCGGTGGAACCCAATGCCTGCCCGACCATGACAAGGGCGCCCTTTGTCTCTGATTACGGGGATACATCCCGATATACCCCGCTGTTACCCATGTACAGCCTGGGTCATGACTTTGTTCCGCCGCCGATCCATGCCGGTGGATTGCGATATCACGGCATGGCGCCCACCGTCAGCCAGTTGGCCGTGGAGGGATTGATCCAACCCAAATCCGTCAACCAGATCGACAGCTATCGGGCAGGCCTTCTGTGGGCGCGGACTGAAGGGGTGATTCCGGCTCCGGAAACCAGCAACGCGCTGGCCCAGGTGGTCATCGAAGCCGAGAAGGCTCGGGAAGAAGGAAAGCAAAAGGTGATCGTGGCGTGTTTCAGCGGACACGGCCTGCTGGATCTGGCTGCCTATGAAAAATTTCTGACTGGAAAACTGACGGATGTTGTGCTGGAGGAATCGGAAATTCAACGTGCGTGCCGAACATGTGAGGGGCATCCGGTGCCGAAAATCCTGTCCCGTCACTCCTTCGATGGGTAGGCCACAAAACCCTCGACCAACGAGTGAAATTCATTTATAATACTGCATTGGAAAAGGCGGAGATTTTTCGTCTTTTCCAGGGTATTGCCGGGGTCACGGCGGAGGGCGTGACCAGGTACCCGATCGACCACGACGCAGGGAACGCGGGTCTTTTCATGATACAAGACTCCAAAAAATTCGAACGTCTTCGTCACGACATGGTTTCCAGGCAAATCGAGGCAAGGGGAATAACGGATCTGCAGGTTCTGGAAGCCATGCGGAAGGTCCCCCGGCATTTTTTTGTCAGCGAGGCGCTGGTCGATCAGGCGTATGGCGATTATCCGCTGCCGATCGGAGAGCAACAGACCATTTCCCAGCCCTATATTGTCGCCGAAATGACGCAGGCACTGGCTTTGGGTAAAGACGACCGGGTTTTGGAAATTGGAACCGGATCCGGATACCAGACTGCGATTCTGGCCGAGATCGTTCATCGGGTGTACTCCATCGAGCGGCTCTATCCACTCTACAAGAAGGCCCGGGTGTTGTTTGACCTCCTGCAGTACCACAACATCATTGCCAGGTACTCGGATGGAACCGCCGGATGGCCGGATGCGAGTCCGTTTGACGCCATCATCGTGACGGCGGGATCTCCCCGGATACCACAACCCCTCTTGCAGCAACTGGGCAAAGGAGGGCGAATGGTCATTCCGGTAGGAGATTCCTTTTCTCAACAACTCATTAAAATTGTTCGCGATGACAGCGGTTTTCACCAGACGGACCTGGGGGGATGCCGTTTTGTCAGACTGGTGGGAGAGCATGGCTGGAAAGAGTCCTGAACCCGGCTGGCTCCGGAGAATGTATGACTGGGTGCTGCATTGGGCGGATACACCCTACGGTATTTGGGCATTGTTTCTCCTCGCCTTTGCGGAATCATCCGTGTTTCCCATTCCGCCGGATGTGCTCTTGATCGCCTTGGCGGTGGCCGTACCCCGGAAATCGTTCCGGTATGCCGCTGTCTGCTCGATCGGTTCTGTGGTGGGGGGCTGGTTGGGGTATCTGATCGGATGGAAGTTTATGACGGCGATCGGAGAGCCGGTGATCCGGCTCTATGGATTGACCGAAAAAGTGGATTATATCCGGGAGCTGTACCAGCAATATGATGCATGGGCCGTAGGAATCGCTGGATTCACCCCCATTCCCTACAAGATTTTTACCATAGCGGCCGGCGCTTTCGACATCAATTTTACCGTGTTTACCGTAGCCTCCCTCCTGTCACGCTCTGCCCGGTTTTTTCTGGTCGCGGGCCTGATCTATTCATTCGGGCCCGCGATCCAGACATTTATCAACCGGTATTTCGACATGCTGGCGGTTGCCTTTACGGTGTGCCTGATCGGAGGATTTGTTCTGGTCAAGTATATGATGTAGTCAGAAAGATCCAGTCTTCGGGATCCATCCCCGTGCAGGTTTCCGACAGGTTGGACGAAATTCCTTCCACCCACAACTCCGGGCGGCCAGGTTCCGGCATCTGGGATGCCGGTATGCTCCGAAGCTCTTCGCAGGGGATAAAAATCCCTTTTTTCAGAAACAGCGGCCCGATTTCACGGGCGATGAAATTGAATAGGCGCACGGTGACGATTCCGTTACGGACCGGGCCCGGATTCGTCACTACGGTGTCGGTGATCGTCCGGCGAAAAGGGGCGTAGGCACCCCCTTTTCGAAGGGTGGCACCTACCAGGCCGGGCATGGCCGCCGAGAGAGCCAAGGTCGCTCCATCCATGAGAATGGAGCGATCCGGCTGATCGATGGCCTTGCCGTTTAGAAAAATGGTCTGAATCCGATTTTTCAGGTAGTCTGGATCGATACCGATATCATGGATCAGGACATCCGATACGCTGCAACCCACCCGGGTTCGGATCCGGAAGCCCTGCCGGAGAATTCCGGTTAAGCAGGGCTCCATGGCCGGATCGATCCGGACATGACGGATCGTGGAATCCATGAAATCATTAGATTTTTCCATCACCAGTTGAACACCTGATCCAGTTCTTCATCCTTGACCTCGAAAACGATCTGGTGGGGAGCCAGTTTTTCGTTTTTGAAATAATCCGGGAGCCGGTCATCCTGACTGGTGAACCCCGCCCGTTGGTTGAAATCCCGTTCCTGGGAAAGGATCTGCTTCCCCAAGGCAACGACATCGTCTCCGGTCGTCGGTTTTCCGGTGAATGCGGAAATCAGATCCACGAGGGACTGAAAGGTGTCCGGCTGATCCAGAATCGCGAATGCGATAAACAGACACATACCGGTGGAATCGATGGCTGCCGTGGCGATTTGGAGGTTCCGGGACAGATCGACCTGGCCTTCGGGTTTCAGGGCGTTTACGCTGCCGCCCACCCCCAGGATATTGGCGGTGACCGCATATCCCGCCGTATGGTCCGCACCTTGGGTGGATGTTGCGTAGGTCACTCCGATTCCCTGCACCGCGCGGGGGTCATAGGCCGGCATGGCCTGGTTTTTCACCACCGGCACCCGCTCCACGCCGAAAACTTTTCCGGCGACGGCAGCGCCTCCTCCCAAAATCCTTCCCAGAGGTGTTCCCTTGCCCACTTCCCGAACCAGCTCAATGGCCGCCTTGGCATCTCCGAATTTGGCGATTCCGGCTTCCATGGCCACTCCGATGGTGGCTCCCATTTCGATGGTATCCACGCCGAAATCGTCATCCAGGCGGTCCAGCATCGCGATGGCATCCAGGTCGTCGATGCCGCAGTTTCCACCGTGGGACCAAACCGTTTCATACTCCGGCTGCTTGGTGAGAAAGTTACCGTTCTTGTCATGGTAAATACCGGAGCACCGGATTACGCAACCCTTATGGCATCCATGGGTCGGATTGCCTCCCCGGGCGGCCTCCAGTTCCGCCTGGGCTTCTCCGCTGATCCGGGCGGCGCCGTCAAAACGGCCCTGTTGGAAGTTATGGGTCGGGTATCCGCCGGCCTCATTGATCACATTGGTCAGAATGTTGGTTCCGTAAGCCGGCAGACCCTGGCCGGTGACCGGATGTTTCCGGAGGCCTTGGACGAAATTCTTGTTGGCTTCCTTGAACTTTTCCACATCCGCCGGGCTCCTCATGGCCAATCCGGCATCGTCAAGAACGATCACCTTGATGTTTTTGGATCCCATCACGGCGCCCACGCCGCCCCTGCCCGCATGTCGGGTCGGGCGCATTTCCATATCGGTGATCGCCACCGAGGCCGCCGCCATTTTCATCTCTCCTGCCTGTCCAATGGAAATGCAGGCGACCTTGTCACCGTATTCCGCCTTCATCCGGTCTATCAGATCATAGTTACCCAACATTTTCAAACTGTTATCAGGTATAATCGATACACCTTCCCGGTTGACCACAACCTTGTACAACTGGTCATCGCCGGGTTTTCCTTCCAGAACGATGGCGGCGTATCCCAAACGTGCCAAAACTTGCGCAGCTTGTCCGCCGGCGTTGGCTTCCTTGATTCCTCCGGTTAAAGGGCTCTTGCATCCCACGGAAATCCGTCCGGACATGGCGGCCGCGGATCCGCTCAAAAGACCTGGTGCAATAACCAGCTTGTTGTCTGCACCCAGGGGATGACACAAGGGAGGGACCTCTTTGGAGACGATGGCGGTGGTAAGCGCCCGGCCTCCAATCCCGGCGTATTCCCCAACCGGATCGATCCGGAAATTGGGTCCGCTGGGGGCTCCGACATTGATTCTGAGAATTTTGTCCATTGCATCCTCCTTTCAGTTGGGATTTAACAGCAAAGGGTATCAGCCGTTTCGTTTTTCGAAATCCGCCATGAAATCGGCCAGCGCCTGCACCGACGCGAGCGATGTGGCGTTGTAGATCGAAGCGCGGCATCCACCAACCGAGCGGTGTCCTTTAAGTCCGCCCAGATTGTGGTCTGCCGCTTCCTGAATAAAACGTTTTTCCAAGTCTTCGCTCGGCAGGCGGAACGTCACGTTCATCAGCGAGCGGCTTCCCGCTTCTGCGGTTGCCCGGTAAAATGAACCACCATCCATAATTCCATACAGAATTTCCGCTTTTCTCCGGTTGATCTCCGCCATCTTGTCCAGCCCGCCGATCGTCTCCATCAGCCATTTCAACACCAGTTGGATGGTATATATCCCAAAGCAGGGGGGGGTGTTGTACATGGAATTTTTGGAAGCGTGGGTGGTGTACTTCAGCATGGTCGGAAGATCGTCCGGGGTCCTTTTGAGCAGGTCATCCCGGATGATGACCATGCAAACTCCGGCCGGCCCGATATTTTTCTGTGCACCGGCATAAATCATTCCGAATGGGGAAACATGGATGGGCCGACTCATAAAATCCGAGGACATATCCGCGACGAGGGGGACACCGCCCGTGTCGGGAAAGGAGGCCCATTGGGTTCCCTTGATGGTGTTATTCGAGGTGATATGCGCATACACGGCATCGGCGCTGAATGCGATATCTGCCGGAATATAACTGAAATTCCGGTCTTCCGAGGAAGCGGCTACCCGGTGTTTTTTCCCCAGAAGCCGGGCTTGGCTTATAGTTTTGGTGTACCAGTTACCGGTATTGACA
>CAZTKB010000204.1:0-4854 GCA_964614125.1 uncultured Desulfobacterales bacterium
GGGAATGATCTCGGGTATTTCGGCACGGTATTGTCCGTCGTTCGAAGACAAGGTCGTCAAATTTCCGGAGCGGGACCGACACCATGTCATTCTGGAGCGGGAGGGGCTGGAAACAGAGGAGATATACGCCAGCGGATTGGGGAACAGCCTTCCCCTGGAGATTCAGGTGCAGGTCGTCCGATCCGTAGAGGGCCTCGAGGAAGCCGAAATCATGCGCCCGGCCTATGCGATCGAATATGATTACGTCAACCCGATTCAGCTGAGACCGACCCTGGAAACCAAGCGTATTCAGGGGCTCTTTCTGGCGGGCCAGATCAACGGCACTTCCGGGTACGAAGAGGCCGCCGCGCAAGGCATGTGGGCGGGAATCAACGCGGCGTGCCGGATCCAGAAACGCAATCCGTTCATCCTGGATCGGTCTCAGGCTTACATGGGCGTCCTGGTGGATGACCTGGTGACCCGAGGTACCATCGAGCCTTACCGGATGTTTACTTCCCGCGCGGAATATCGGCTGATTCTGCGGGAGGACAACGCGGACCTCCGTCTGGCCGAAATCGGATTCGACCTGGGCTTGGTGCCGAAAGACACCCTGCGCCGCGTCCGGGATCTGAAAGAGTGCATCACCGGAGAAATCGCCCGGATTCGATCCATTATCGTCAAACCCCTTCCGGAGGTCAACGACCATCTGACCAGCCGAAACAGCAAATCGATCGACAACGGCATTCATCTGGATCAATTGCTGAAACGCGCGGAACTGGACTATGAAACGGTAAACGCCCTGGCTCCCTCCCCGGGTCCCCTCCCGGAACGGGTGACCGAGCAGGCGGAAATAGAAATCAAATACGAGGGGTACATCCTCCGGCAGGAAAAAGAGATTGAAAAGTTCCGAAACCTGGAACGAATGCGAATTCCGGAAGGCTTCGATTTTTACACGGTTCACGGATTGTCCAACGAGTTGAAGGGGAAACTGTCGGAAATCCGGCCCATCAATTTGGGGCAGGCTTCTCGAATGGACGGGATCACACCGGCGGCGATTTCGGTCCTGATGATCGCGCTGAAGGCGGCCGCCGGACGACAGGTTCCGGCGGCCGAATGACGAGTACGGTCGAAAAGAACTAGATGAATTTCTCGATCTTGGCGGTCTTTTTGAGGCCCTCGATGTAAGTCTGCATTTCCTTTTGCACGGCGTTCTGTTTCAGAAACCGGGCGATATTGGGTTTCACCTCGTCAAAGGTCTGGGTTCCTTCCGGGGTTTTATCCGTCACCTTGATCAGGTGATATCCGAACTGGGTTTCCACCACATCGCTGACTTGCCCGGGCTGCATGGCAAAAGCGGCTTCCGCAAAAGGTTTGACCATCGCATTTTTCGGAAAAAATCCCAGATCTCCTCCTTTGGCCTTGCTGGGGCAGTCGGAGTGTTCCGTTGCCAAGGCTTCAAAATCCCCTCCGGCTTTGACTTTTTGGGCTATTTCTTGAATTTTCTTCTTGGCTTCCGCTTTTTGCGCCTCGTCCGCTCCCGCCTCGACCTTGACCAGGCTGTGGCTGGCCTTCACCTGCTCCGGTTTTTTGAACGCGTCCAGATGTTCGTCGTAATAGGCTTTGACTTCCTGATCCTGAATCTGGATCTTATCGGCCACTTCCGTATCGATCAGCTTTCGGATTTTCAGATCCTGTTTCAGCTGATCTTTTAACAGTGCCTGGGTCATGTTGACCTTTGCCAGCATTTCATCGAATTCCTTATCACCTGGAAAATTCCGACGAATCTGTCCGATTTTTTCCTCTACTTCGGCATCCGTGGCTTCAACTTTCTTTTTCTTGGTTTCCTGTTTCAGCAGTTCGACAATCACGGCGTTATCCAGGGCTTCGGCCTCCATCTCTTTGGGATCCACCATGTTCGGCTGCCCCCCCATACCCCGCTGCCGGGACTGCATACCCTGCAGGATTTTGTTCAATTCTTTTCGTTCGATAATCACGCCGTTCACAGACGCGACTTTCTGATGAATATCCCCTTCCGAAGCCTTGGCTCCGACATCCTGTTTTTTTTCTGCAGCCGGCTTGGCTTTTGCCGGATCGGCTTTGCCAGGAGCCTTGTCCTGGGAAAATACCGGAAAAGACAGGATGAGACATCCTATTAAACACCCCATTAGAATACCTGCCAAACGAGTTTTTTTGTTCATGATCAATCATTCTCCATGATGTAATGAAAATGAACGGCTTCGGAAAAACCCCGGGAAGCTGCATTTCCATAAAACCAAGGCTTATCGGAATATGCACGCCTTTCCGGCAGGTTGTCGCCGAAGCCGCCTATTAAAAATTATGATGGCTTATACCCACTTGGTACAACAGTGGGGGATGTTTTTACGCCCATTTCCGGGAAAAAGCAAGAATATCATCTCGGGAAGCCGATTCCCAGGAAATCATGGGAGTCATGTTTTCACTTACCGCCCAACAACCCTTGAACCGATCGCAACACATCGGACGGCAGCGCAATGATCTTGGAATTGGGAGAGTTCGCCAGGTTCTTGATGGCATCCACATACCGTTCACCCAGGAGGTACACGGCCGGCAGATGTTTCTCTCCGATGGCGTTTGTCACCTGCTGAATGGCTTCTTTGGTGGCTTCCGCCAGAATCACCTTAGCCTCCGCGTCGCGGCGGGAAGCTTCCAGTTTCCCTTCCGCCTCCCGGATCATGGCTTCCTTGGCTCCTTCCGCGTTCAGAATCGCGGCAACCTTCAATCCTTCGGCCTCGGTGATCGCGGCACGCCGGGATCTTTCGGCGGAGGCCTGTTTTTCCATGGCTTGCTGCATCGTCGGTGACGGTTTGATATCCTGAATTTCGACGGTCTTGACCACGATTCCCCAAGCCGCAACATCGTCGGAAATGGCCGCTTTCAGCTTGGACTTAATCAGGTCCCGTGAACTGAGGGCGTCATCCAGATCCATCTCCCCCACGATGCTTCGGAGGGAAGTCTGGATCAGGTTGACGATCGCAAACCGAAAATCATCCACACCATAGACCGCCTTCTGGGGGTCGATGACGTTGACGAAGGCCAGCGCGTTGGTCATAATGACCGCGTTGTCGCGGGTGATGACCTCCTGGGTCGGAATATCCATCGAAATATCCTTGGTGATCACCTTGTGAGCGATCGCGTCCAGGTAGGGGATAACGAAATTGAGCCCCGGATTCAGGGTCCGATGATATTTACCCAAGCGCTGTACCACATGCTTAAACCCCTGGGGAACAATACGCACACCCAAAAATATGGTCACGATCACCAGAATCGTCAGGATCACAATGATTGTCAAGCTTTCCATGTCTCACCTCCCCACGGATTGTTGTTGAATTTCCACCTGCAACACATGCCCTTCGATCCCTGTCACCCGGGCATAATCCCCGGGCCGCAACAGGTCCTCACTAAAAAAATCCCATTCCTCAGCCCCCAATAGCGGAATGGTGAACCGAATACGGCCTTTATCCAGCTTGGTTGGGTTGGCTTTCACCACCATGCCGACTTCACCGGCAATGGCCTCCCGTGACATTCCAGCCTTGGTCCGATCCACCATTCTGGGTTTGAGAAGCCGGAACCATAGAAAAGTAAGCAGGGCAGAAAGACATGTCCAGAGAAACAGCTGGGTACTGAGCTTGGCAGCCGGAGCCACCAAAAGAAACAGGCCGGTGATGCAGGCTCCCAGGCCGAACCAGATGATGGTAAATGATGGAACGATCAGCTCGGCGCCGATCAGAATCAACCCAAAGGACACCCAATGCCACCACAGAATTCCCTCCACATTCACCTCCCGCCTTCTGGTAGGTCTGAGAAAATCTTTCTCACATGCCGCCTCTTATTTCCATGGATGCGCCCCGGAGCCGATCCATCCGGAATCCGTGATCATCTACTATCACAGCTGGTTCGTGATGTACACGATATCTTTGGGTGCCCGGCATGCAGGGGCACGGCGTGCCGTGCCCGAAGGCGCGCAGCACCCCGTGATGAACCGGAACTCTGACAGAGCCATGGTTTTTCACGGTTGGGGTATTGAAATATTTGAAAGAAAGCAGTACAAAGAGCATTCAAACCGGCTTCGGCCCAATGAAATTTCCAGAACAACCAATCATCGATTTCGAAACCACCTAAACCATCATGGCAAGCCCTGTCGGACATACGCTGGCCGCACTGATCGCCTGTTCCTTCACTGACGTCGATATCCGGCGGCGCCAGCCGGATTACATGAAAGCCGGGCTCTTCATTCTGGCGGCAAACGCACCCGACCTGGATTTTATCCCCGGGCTCCTGATGGGCAACGCCTCGATGTTCCATCACGGCATCAACCACAGCGTCGGGGCGGCGGTTCTTTTCAGCCTCGTCGTCTGGGGCGTCGGACGTCTTCGCGGTGTTTTTGGAGGGAGGAAGGCCTTGGTCTGTTTCCTGCTGTTTTTGTCCCATCTTTTCATCGACTGGATGACCGCCGATTATTGGGAACCCTACGGTTTTCCGGCTTTATGGCCCTTTTCCGCAGACAGATATCACCTTTCCGCTTCCCTGTTTTGGAACATTGAAAGGCATGGTTTTTTTACCCTGCCCACGCTGCTTCACAATCTGAACGCCGTGCTCATCGAAATTGCGGTCATGGCCCCTATCGTAGGCACAGTGTGGGTTGTCCGCAAAAACTCCCTGTTCCGTTTTCTCCGCATTCCTGCGCGGATACCGGTAAAGACCCAAAAAGGAGAAAAGCCCATAAACCCCAGGTTGCCCGAATGCTGACCGATACAACCCGTCCGATACAACCGCCTCCAGCGTCTTTGGCCTGGTTCATGTGGGGGCTCTGCGCTGTTTTTTACCTTGTCGGCTTTT
>CAZTKB010000204.1:4954-6443 GCA_964614125.1 uncultured Desulfobacterales bacterium
TCTTTGGCCTGGTTCATGTGGGGGCTCTGCGCTGTTTTTTACCTTGTCGGCTTTTTTCAACGGGTGGCGCCGGCGGTTATGACCGCGGAGTTGATGTCCGATTTCCAAGTCGGTGCTGCCGGCTTAGGGCATCTGTCCGCCTTTTATTTTTACAGCTACGTCGCCATGCAGATCCCCACCGGGATTCTCTCGGACCGCTGGGGACCCCGGCGACTGTTAAGCGCGGGAGCTCTCGTGGCTGCGGTTGGGTCGCTCCTGTTCGGACTTTCCTCCGGAATGATGTGGGCAGGTGTGGGCCGGCTTCTCGTAGGCGGTTCGGTGGCCGTCGCGTTTGTGGGCATGCTGAAAATGGCGGCCCACTGGTTCCCGGCCCAGCGGTATGCCATGGCAACCGGTTTGGCCCTCTTTTCCGGAGTCCTGGGTGCGGTATCCGCGGGGATTCCTCTCCGGTGGATGGTTGTCCACACCGGTTGGCGCCCTGTCATGATCGGCGCAGCTGTCCTGTCGGCGGTTTTGGCATTGGCTATCCGAATCTGGGTGCGGGATGACCCCCGGGAAAAAGGGTTTGTCAGCTACGCGCCGGCATCCCACGGCTCCGGCAACCCGACCCGATCCGGCTTGCTGGCCGGCCTGGCCGCGGTCTTCCGGTACCGCAATACCTGGCTGCTGTTTCTCATCCCTGCCGGCATGGTGGGATGTGTGCTGACCTTCTCCGGGCTGTGGGGCGTGCCGTTTCTCACCACCCATTACAACATGAGTTCGGTGCAGGCCGCCGGTATCTGTTCCACCCTTCTGGTGGCCTGGGCCGTCGGCGGGCCGGTTTTCGGGGGCTTGTCGGACCGGCTGGGCCGCAGAAAGCCCCTGTATGTCGCCGGAGCGTTCATTGCCGCATCCGGATGGACGGTTCTCCTTTACTGGCCTGAACTTTCCGTCTCGTTCATCACCCCGCTTTTGATCGTTATCGGGTTCGCCACCGGAACCATGGTGATCAGTTTCGCGTTCATCAAGGAATCGGTTCCGCCTCATCTGGCCGGCACCGCCGCCGGAGTCATCAATATGGGGGTCATGATGGGGCCGATGCTCTTGCAACCGGCCATCGGCTGGGTCCTGGACCGGCATTGGGACGGGCGTATGCTGGGGAATGCACGGGTTTATGACCTGGAGGCCTATCAACAGGCCTTTTTGCTGATGACCGGATGGGTGGTCCTGTCATTTCTGCTGATCCTGTTCGCACGGGAGACCCACTGCCGGCCTTCCGCATGACTGGGGTCATCCGGAGTTGCCGGAGGTACGGGCCGCATGGAACTCTTTTCTTGAACTTTCGCACTCCATCTGATATTTTGCCGCCGTTTGGTCCATGATCCGCCCGTCCGAATCACCGGCTTCGGACCATCCGTCCCGCCTTTTATGCCCCTGTAGCCCAGTGGATAGAGCAATGGATTCCTAATCCATGTGCCGCAGGTTCGATTCCTGCCAGGGGCACCAATTA
>CAZTKB010000205.1:0-6439 GCA_964614125.1 uncultured Desulfobacterales bacterium
GGTGAACCGTCCCGGAGAAAACTCGACCCGGAAGATGTCAAGCGGCTAACGGCCGGAGACCTGGGGGTCTTGACACCCGGGCCCTGTCAACCCGATGATGTCCCGCGGATGTTGATGGTCGATCCAAAACAATGTAATGGTTGCGGGTTGTGCGAAACAGCCTGTTCCCTTTTTCACGAGGGGGAAATTCTCCCAAGCCGCTCCCGGATCCGGGTGGCCGAGTGGCGGCCGGGGATGTTTTTCCCGATCGCGTGTCAGCAGTGCACAGATGCGCCCTGCCGGAAAGCCTGCCCCAAGGAGGCCATTACATGGCGGGAGAGCGACGCCCGTGTGGTGATAGACTACCACCGGTGCGTGTCCTGCCGGATGTGTGTGTCCGCATGTCCTTTCGGTGCCATGCGGTTCGATCCATTCCGGCAGATGGTTTTCAAATGTGATACCTGCGGGGGAAATCCACAATGCGTCCCATTCTGCGAACCCGGAGCCCTGACGTTTCCCGATGCGGACACTCTTTCCGCTCCCCGACGCCGGGAAGCGGCGGGGATGTTTCGAAGGAGTTGACATGAGCTATTTCCAGGTGAACGACCAATGCAACGGCTGCCTGGCCTGCCTGCAGAACTGCCCTGCGAATGCCATCGATGTCCGGGATTCCGAGGATACCCGCACGATTCTGCACAACATGGCCCGATGCGCCCGATGCGGAAACTGCTGGCGGATCTGCCCGCAGCAGGCGATCGAGTTCCGGTTCATGATGGAAAATCAGTGGGATGAGGTGGTCACCCTACCGCTCTTGCGATGCCGGGTGTGTGGGGAACCGCTGGTGTCGCCCGCCTTTCAGGAGGCGATCGCTGTCAAAACCGGGGGACAATCGGAACCCCGGTGCGCCCTGCACAAAGAAGCCTTGGCCCGAAAAGCAACCACCCATTTTCGGGGGGTTGTTTCCGGACCGTCGGGGGAGGTGACGCCATGATTGTGGGAGATCTGAAACCGCTGGAAGAAATTCTAAACTCTCTTCGGGGGTACCGCCGCATTCATGTGGTCGGATGCGGGAGTTGTGTCAGCGTCTGTTTGTCCGGTGGAGATCGGGAAGTCCGCCTGCTGGCTCAGGAACTGGTGCGGGGCATTCATCATCCGGAGGGGGTGCCGGTGGTCACCGCGGACACGCTGATGAGACAGTGTGAATTGGATATGATCCGCTCGTATGCCGTCATTCCGGCGGACACCGAGGTGATTCTGTCTTTGGCCTGCGGCGCCGGGGTTCAAACCATGGCGGAAGCTCTGGCGCCGGTCCCGGTATTACCGGGTCTGAACACCACGTTTCTGGGTGCTTCGATGCAGCCCGGCCAATGGCAGGAGATGTGTGCCGGTTGCGGAGACTGCCTGTTGGGCCACACCGGCGGCATCTGCCCGATCGCCCGCTGCTCGAAAAGTCTCTTGAACGGCCCCTGCGGGGGAACCAACGGGAAAAACTGCGAGGTCAGCCCGGATATTCCCTGCGCCTGGGTCCAGATCATCGATCGGCTGACGGAACGGAACCGGTTGGATCTGTTGATGGAAATCCGGGCTCCCAAGGATTGGCGCCCGGCATTCGGAGAAGGACCCCGGGTTCGGAGGCGGACCGGAGTGGCCGGCAGTCCCGGGATTTCCACCGAGGGATAAACGGCCGCACGACAGGTCCACACGGTTTTCCGGGCGAAGAAATGGGTAAGACATGAATAAAATGGTGATTGTCGCCGGCTATTCCGATGGTGGGTCCTACGGACTGTTGGGTCCCCAGGCGGCTGCAACCGGTATTCGGAAGTGGGCCGGCTGGGATTGCCGGGTGGTTGCAGTTTCCCGACCCACCGACTCATGTGCCCTTCGGAAAACGCTTTCGGACTGGTTCGGTTCCCGGCAACCGGTTATCGGCTTTTCCCACCTGTGCGGCCGAGAGGACCTGTTTCAGCTGGCGGGGGACCTGAAGCGGGGGGGAGCGGTTACGATTCTGGCCGGTCCCCAGGCAGATTCCGATTTTGCCGGGGAACCCGAGCCAAACCGATACCCGCACCGGTTTTCGGGGCTAGGGAAATATTTCAGTTTTGCCCTGCAGGGGCCGGCGGAACAGATTCTGCCGGTATTGGCGGGCCTCGAAAACGGAGAGTGGAAAACCGCGCCTGGTGTCCGGTATTTTGACGAGGGCGATATCATCCGCAATCCGGTTCATTCCTGGAACGACCGGATGTTGTCGGAAATCGACTGGAGCAATCTATACCGGATTGGGGAGAATGGATGGGAGCCTTTGATCGTCCGAACCGCCCAGGTCCTGCAGCATCTCGGATGTCCCCATGCGGCACGGACCAAACCCGTTGAACTGGATTACCCCTTTCACCTGGATTTGGAGGGGGAAAAAAAGGTCACGATTGATTTGAATGGTTGCAGCTTCTGCGATGTGGCCCGGGATAAGGGATTTGCGGGAAGCCTATCACCGGATGCGGTTTTTTCCCAGGTTGCCTGCCTTCCCCTCCAAACCGACGGTCGAAGAATCCCCTTTGAGCTGATCAACGAAAACGCGCTTCCCGGGCTGCCCGAACTGATTGTGGGATGCTTCGATCATAATCTGCCGCTTTCCCGAATTCACCTGACCTTGCGCGCGGATTGGCTGGTAAAGCATGAACATCATCTTCGGCAGGCCCTGCACCTGGCCCGTCGGCATCGGATGCAGATCCTTTTGTCTTCGGTAGGGTTTGAATCCTTCGATGACCGAATCCTGGCTCACCTGAACAAGGGGTTGAGCGTGGAGACCAACTTGGCCGCGGTTTCGATGATGCGGCAATTGAAACGGGATTTTCCTTTTCAGTGGATGTATTCCCGCAGGGATGGGGCGAATCACGGCCTGATTCACCCCACGCCATGGGATAGGCCGGATACGGATGCCGCCAACCGGAAACGAATCCGGGACTGGGGATTGGATGAGGACATTCTTCCCGCTCACAGCATTCCGCTGATCATTCATCACCACTCCGGGCTGGCCGAGTGGATCCGCCGGATCGAGGAAACCGAGGGCATCCGGTTTTCCCGGTATGTTACTGTAATCGGATGGTGGCGGGAAAGCCTGGTGAATCCATAACACCGGGCGGTAAATCCGTGAAGCGCCAGGGGCCGGTGCGGGTGTGTTCTCCGGACAATTGGCCAGGTACCCGGTAACGAGGGGTCATTCCCGAATCCGGAGTTTCAATTCACGGATGAGGGCCGCACAGAATTGCCCGGCGTCCGCCACAATTCCGACATCCGCCCGTTTCATCATGGCTGCCTCCGGGTTTTTGTTGATTGCGATGATCAACTCCGTATCGTGGATCGCGGCCGTATGCTGGATGGCCCCGCTGACCCCGAACGAAAACAGGATCCGGGGATGGATGCTTCGCCCGGCCTGTCCCACCAGGCAGTCGTGGTCCGCCCATTTGGAATAGACGACCGGCCGGGTGGCTCCGACTTCGGCTCCCATCAGGCGGGCCATTTCAAAGAGTTTCCGGAATTTCGCCCGGCTGCCCAGGCCCCGGCCACCGCAGATGACGATCTGGGCATCCTCGATCCGTTGTTCCCGGGGCGGTTTCCGCTCAGAATGAACCAGCCGGACTCGCGGAGCCGGAATATCGCCTGGAACGGACAGGCGAATGATCCGGCCGGTGGCCGTGTAGTCGTGGGGACGCTCGGCGAATGTTCCGGGCCGGACCGTGGCCATCTGAGGCCTGGCCTCCGGGGTCACGATCGTAGCCATCAGGTTTCCGCCGAAAGATGGAGCGGTCTGGACCAAGAGGCCGCCTTCATCGATTTCCAGTCCGACGCAGTCGGCAGTCAGGCCGGTATGGAGGCGTTTGGCCAGTCTCGGTGCGAATTCGCGTCCGAAATCCGTGGCCCCGATCAACAGAATTTCCGGTTTCCATTCTCGGATAATCCTCTCCATCCAAGCCAGCCGGACTTCCGGATGATAGTCCTTCAGAACGGGATGATCGATGACGAGAACGGTTTGGGCGCCATGGGCGATATATTCTCCTACATACTCGTCTACCTGGTAACCGAGAACGACTGCACAGACTTCAGCTCCGATCGTTGGTGCCAACTCCCGTGCCCGGGCCAGCAGTTGCAGGGTGACCCGGTTCTGGAAATAGTTTCGGTAGTCTCCATATACCCAGATATGTTTCCGGTCAGGCATTCGATTCCTCCAAGGTATCGTCTTCCGGATCCGGATCGTGATCATGGGTTTTCAGGTCTTTTTCCATAGCACCGCTCAAGGTGTCCTGAAACCGATCAAACAGGTTTTTAGCCAATTTTCCAGGAGATCCTTTCCAGATCAGATTCTGTTTTCGAGCGGTGGTCGAATATACATTCCGTATCCGAGTGGGGGATCCGGATACGCCCACAGATCCGGGGTCCAGCCTCAAGTCGTCGAGAGACAGCCGAAGGACTTCGCCGGTTTCAAACGCTTTCTGTAATCCGTCCAGGGAGGCGTACCGCGGCGAAAATCCCTCGGCCATGACGGTAACCAGTCCGGGTGCTTCCATTTCCAGTGTTTCGAGAAAATCATCCGATTCCCGCCGCATCCGGATGGTGCGGTCCAGGATGACAATCTCCCGCACATACGCCACACCGGGAATCCCCAATTCTTCCATCAATTGCGGGCCGACCTGTGCGGTGTCGCTGTCGCTGCTGGAAGATCCGCAAAGAACCAGGTCCGCATCCGGGCAGTGCATCCGGATGGCGGAGGCCAGAGTATAGGAGGTGGCCAATGTATCCGCACCGGCCAACCGGGAATCGGTCAGGAGAATACCGGAATCCGCCCCCATTGCGATGGCTTCCCGCAACACTTCCTCAGCCATGGGCGGCCCCATGGAAATCGCGGTGATATGAGCCGGGCGTTGGTCCTTGATCTGGAGAGCCGCCTCCAGAGCGGATTTGCAGGACGGGTTCATCATGCCATCCGCGGCATCCCGTTTCAGGGTTCCGGTTTCGGGATCCCAGGGAAGTTCGGTTACCATAGGGACCTGTTTAAGGCAAACAATCAGTTTCAGCATGAGGTTCCCTTATGACGGACGGGAGAGAAGGGCGCGAGAGATCACCAGACGCTGGATTTCGCTGGTTCCCTCATAGATTTCGGTGACCTTGGCATCTCGGAAATATCGCTCTACATCGTATTCCTTGCTGTAGCCGTATCCGCCATGTATCTGAACAGCCAAATTGGTGACCCGGGTAGCCAAGGTGCTGCAAAAGAGTTTGGCTTTGGCTGCTTCGGGGCCGAAGGGTTGCCCCTCGTCGCGAAGTGCGGCGGCACGGTACAACAGAAGCCTGCCGGCGTCGATTTCTGTCGACATATCCGCGAGATAATTCTGAATGGTCTGAAAGGAGGAAATGGATTTTTGGAACTGGCGGCGTTCTTTGGCGTACCGGAGGGAGGAATCAAAAGCGGCTTGGGCGATTCCCAGTGCCTGGGCGGCGATTCCGATCCGGCCGGCGTCCAGAGCGGCGAGGCCGATCTTGAGACCGTCACCGGGCAGGCCGAGTTGGTTGGTGTCCGGAATCCGGCAATCCTCGAGAAACAGCGAGGACACCGGGTTGGCACGCATGCCGCAGAGGTCTTCGATTTCTCCGACCACCAATCCGGGGGTTTCTTTGGGGACCATAAAGACACTGGTTTTCCGGGAAGTTCCCGGTGAATCCGTGACCGAAAAAATAAGGGCCAGTCCGCATATTCCGCCGTTGGTGACAAAAATCTTGGTTCCATTGATCACATAATCGGATCCGTTTTGAACAGCCAGGGTTTCCACGCCGCCGGCATCCGACCCGGCATTGGCTTCGGTCAGGCAAAAAGCACCGATGCGTTTCCCGGAGGCCAGTTCCGGCAAAAAGCGTTGCTTTTGCTCGCGGGTACCGAACCGGACAATGGGATAAGCGCCGACACTGTTGTGAACCGTCACACAGAGACCGATAGCGGCACTGACCCGGGAAAGTTCTTCGATGGTGATGGCGTAGCTGATCGTATCCAGGTTTGCGCCGCCGTAGTCCTTGGGGATCTGAAGCCCGAAGAAGTTCAAAGGCTTCATTTTTTCGATGATTTCCCAGGGAAACCTGGCTTCGCGGTCCAGATCGGAGACGTGGGGGGCGATTTCGGTTTCCGCGAATTCCCGTACGGTTTTCCGCACCACCTTGTGTTTCATGCAGGGATTGAAATTCATGGCGCTTGTTTCATACAACCGGTAATAATTATAAACTGTAAAGCACTCAAAAATTTTTATTATTATTAAAAATGGTGGCTCTGTCAATCATCTTGTAACAATTCGAAGAGATCCGTAACCAGTTGGTTGCCCCGCCGTCATTCCCCAGCGGAAGTGTGAATCCACCCTGGAATCCGTCGGCTGAATTGCCCGCCGTCCCGGGGCGACCGATCCCGCTTTCCCTGGGAAAAGAA
>CAZTKB010000206.1:0-6407 GCA_964614125.1 uncultured Desulfobacterales bacterium
CCTGCGGGAAAGGCGGGAAAGGTCCCCCGTTCCGGCTTTCCGGCGGAAAGGCCGGCAGCGCATCCCAATCCCCTGCGGGCTGGGCCAGGGCTACCATTTTTTTCCCTCCCACCCTGGTGGAGGAGGGACGGACACCACAGATGAGGAACCCGAGTGAACAGGCGAATCAGAAAGATACTGGCATGGGTCGGAATGGGACTTCTCATACCCGGCTGTTTTCATGCCGTAACCGAGTTTGATGAGACCAAATGGATGGATGACATCCAACAAACCGATACCTCCCTGCTCTATGCCCCCCATTTCCGGGACGGCAGGTTTTATAACCCCTGGATGCCAAGCCGGCACGGAGGGCTGGGCCGTTTTCTGCAATGGAAATTCGGGCCTGGGGAAATCTATACCCGGGAGGAAAAGGAAGCCATGCCGGGAGTGAGAACCGATCTGGCCCAACGCATCCGGGAATGGGAAAAAAACGCGGAAGGAAAGGATTTTCTTGCCTGGGTGGGGCACAGCACGTATCTGTTTCGGATCAACGGGCAATGGTGGCTGACTGACCCGATGTTTTCGGAGAGGGCCTTGCTTCCGAAACGGAAGACACCACCGGGAATCACGGCCGACGAACTAACCCGGATCTCCGGCAGGTGGAACATCCTGATCACCCACAACCACTACGACCATCTGGACACCGACAGTCTCCGTGCTCTGCCATCGGACGCACGGATTTTCGTTCCCCTGGGATTGAAATCCCTGGTCGAATCTCTGGGGAAAACCGATGTTCGGGAGATGGACTGGTGGGATTCCGCGGATGTCGAAAACGGGACCAGCCTGGTCTGCCTGCCGGCCCAACACTGGTCCCGAAGAGTGTTCCAGGGAGTCAACACCACTCTCTGGGTCGGGTTTCTGTTGAAAACCCCGGAAATTTCCATCTATATCAGCGGAGATACCGGATATTTTACCGGTTTTGCTGAGTTTGGCCGGCGTTTCCCCGGAATCGATTACGCCATCATGTCGATCGGAGCCTACCATCCCCGCTGGTTCATGCACTATGCGCACATGAATGTCGAAGAGGCCCTGCAAGCGTTCCGAGAACTGGGGGCAGGGCATCTGATCCCGGCCCATTGGGGAGCCTTCCAATTGGGAGATGAACCCGTCGGGTACCCGCTGGTCGATTTACGCCGGAAGATCGGGAAAGCCGGTATTTCCCCTTCCGCCGTCCGGATCCTCGATGTCGGAGAACTGATGCCGGCGGAAGGGAAAGCCAATTCAGATTCGTTCGAAAACCGCCGCGATCCCGAGCCCGCCGCCGCCGCAGATACACTCCAACGCGTAGCGGGCCTGACGGCGACGCATTTCGTAAAGCATAGTAACGAGGACCCGCGTCCCGGTACACGCGATCGGATGGCCCAGTGAAATGCCGGATCCGTTGACATTGACCCGGTCGTATCGCTGGGAAGGCAATCCCATCTGTTTCAGGTCCGCCAGGACCTGAGCGGCAAACGCCTCCTGGATTTCGATCAGATCCATCTGCTCCAGGGAAAGCCCGGCTTTGGTCAGGGCGATGGACACCGCCCGGGGAACCGTTTCATAGGCCTTTCGGGGATCCGCGCCCGCCACACCGAAGGATACTAGCCGTCCCAACGGCGTGATATTCAGCTCCCGTGCCCGGGAAAGGGAAGTAACCACCACCGCGGCCGCTCCGTCGTTCTCGGAGGAGGAATTACCCGCCGTACAAACACCCCCCAGAACCGGTTTCAGCCGGGCCAGCTTTTCCAAGGTGGTGTCCTCCCGGGGCCCTTCATCCCGATCGAACACCACTTCCCGTCCCTTACCTTGGGACACGGTCACCGGAAGAATCTCCCCATCGAAACATCCCTCCCGAACCGCGCGACAGGCCTTCTGGTGGCTGCCCAAGGCCCACAGGTCGCAGGCTTCCCGGGAGATCCCTTCTTCCATGGCCGCGGTTTCGGCCCAGGACATCATGGTGGGCAGGATTCCATACCGGGCCTCGGGCTGGGACATCACCCGGGCCCGCTGAATCCGGTCATACAACGGAATTCCCCACATGGAGAGATTGCCATGGCCCCGAGGCATTCCATTTTTACCTCCGACCCCCCATTTGATTTCCCCCGGGATATAGAATTCCGCATTGCTCATGCTTTCCACCCCGCCGGCCACCACGACATCGGCTTGTCCGGTTTGAATTTTCATGCCCGCGAAACATACCACATCCAGCCCGGTGCAGCAGCGTCGATCCAGGGTAATACCCGGAATCGATTCCGGCCATCCGGCGGTGAGCAGTCCCATTCGTGCGATGTTGACATATTCTCCATTCTGATAAGACTGTCCCAGAATCACTTCATCCACCTGATTCGGCAGGATCCCGGCCCGCTCGACCGCGCCATTCATAACCCGTGCCGCCAGATCCATCGCCGGGACATCCTTCAGCGCACCCATATAGCGGCCTACCGGCGTCCGCACCGCACCTGCTATTACCACTTCCGACATGACAATTGCTCCTTTGGTTGCCGTCATTCATTTTTTCCGCGGTCCAGAAGGTTCCGGGAAATTATCAGTCGCTGAATTTCACTGGTTCCCTCATAAATCCGATATAGTCGCACATCCCGAAGGAAGGTCTCAATCCGGTTTCGGGTCAGCATGCCATCCGGACCCAGGATATCCATGGCATTCCCTGCGATCCGGCTCGCCATCTCGGTGCAGAAAACTTTGATCATGGAAGCCTCGTGGGTCACGTTTTTCCCCCGATCCCGCAGGGATGCCGCATGATACAGCATTTGGCGGGCCGCATGGATTTCGGTGGCCATATCCGCCAGGGTGAACTGGGCGGCCTGCAGTTCGTCCGGGTTCGCTCCCTGATCCATTCGGCGGTGAAACCACGTGATACAGAGTTCCAATATTTTCTGGGAGGCACCCAGGGCGCAGGCCCCCATGGACATCCGGCCCTTGTCCAGTACCCGCATGGCTGTTCGAAAACCTTTTCCTACCATGGGTTCGCCCCCGATCACGTTTTCCCGGGGGATCCGGCAGTTGGAAAAGACCACCTCGTGGGTATGAGACCCCTTCAACCCCATCTTGAGATCGGCCGGCCCCACCCGCAGACCCGGAGTCCCTTTTTCGACCACGAACGCGGTCACTCCGCCGCGCGCCCGCTTGATCTCATCCGTCACTGCAATTACGGTAAACACCTGAGCCGTATCCGCGTTCGTGATAAACTGTTTGGTGCCGTTCAGCACCCACCCCTCACCGTCGGCCGCCGCTGATGTCCGGATGTTGGCGGCATCAGACCCCGCATCCGGTTCGGTTAGGGCAAAAGCCGCAGTCCATTCCCCGGAAGCGATCCGAGGCAGATATCTCCGTTTCTGCTCCACTGTTCCGTCATACAGAATACCCATGGAACCGATTCCGTTGCTGGTTCCGATCCGGGAACGGAAGCAGGCGTTGGTTCGGGTGATTTCTTCGTAAATCATGATCTCTTCCCGTGTACTGAGACCCAGTCCTCCGTATTCCCGGGGAATGGGCATCCCGAACAGGCCGAGGGCTCGAAACCGGTCCACGATTTTTTCGGGGATCTCCGAATTCCGTTCGACCTCCAACGCAATCGGCTCCAGCTCTTTCTCCACAAACTGCCGGATTTGGGCACGAAACACGCCAAATGTTTCTGATATTTCCTGATTCATTCCATACCCCTTTTGTTCCTGAAAATTCCTTTTCTGCATCGAAGCGCCGGTTGCCCCGGTATACGCATCTTTTTTTCATGCAATATTTCTGCCGGGTTTTACGGAATTTCGGTGGTACGTTTTTCGGGGCGGCGCTCCGGCCAAAGGACTCATTGGTAGGGGAAAAGACCCGCAACGGAAAATGAATAGAATATGCTACAGAATATCGCTGGAAACGCAGGATAACAAACTGAAATACATTGGCTTTGCGTCCAAAAGTAGAAAAAAATCTACATATAGAAATAATTCTACTTTTTTCTGAAACGGTCGACCCGGCATTCGGTTTCAACCGGTACCGATGATTCCCAAATCCCGGGCAACCGGTAACAGATCCGCCAGTGGTCCGTCTCCCACAATTCGGCCGTTGACCAGCAACACCAGACGATTGGCGACCGCGTGGAACAGTTTCAGTTCATGGGAGGAAACCACGATGGTGTGGCCGGAAGCATGAAGGGATCGAATTTGGGAGAAAATGCGGGTGATTCCTTGGTAATCGAGATGGGAAAAAGGCTCGTCAAAGACCAGAATCCCGGGTTTCATGGCCAGAACACCCGCAATCGCCAGTCTCTTTTTCTCGCCGCCGGAAAGCCGGTGAGGACGTTGATCCACCGCGTGCTCCAGCCCGACCTGTTCCAGGGATTCCATCACTCTCCGGTGGATTTCCTCCCGGTCGATCCCCAGGTTTTCCGGGCCAAAGGCTACATCCGCATATACCGTTTCTCCCACGATCTGGGTATCGGCATCCTGAAAGACCATACCGACCCGTTTTCGAACGCGAATCAGGTCGTTTCCCACGGGTCGGCCGTCCACACGGACCAATCCCTGGGATGCCATAATTAAACCATTGAAATGTTTCAGTAATGTTGTCTTTCCAGATCCATTCAACCCGGCCAGGAGGACGAATTCTCCCGGATAAATTTTCAGATGAATATCCTCCAGAGCAGTAGCACCGGCCGGAAACCGGTACCACAGACCCTCGATCTCAATGACAGGGGGTAAGTGCGAGGAATAAGAGAGGGAGGTCATTCCGTTCGGTGAATCAAAGGATACAACACCCGATACAGGGATGCAGCGACAACGATTTTGATCACATCCCCCGGAAGAAACGGATAACAGCCGACAATCAAGGCCTTGCTCCAGGACATTTCGGTCCAAAACTTCAGCCACCCGACCCCGAGGGCATACACGACGATGGTTGCCGCCACCATGGCCCCCACCCGGACGATAAGCCGGGAACCCAGTTTTTCTACCGCTACCCCGACGATACCGGCTGCGGGAAGAAATCCGACCAGGTATCCGCCGGTCGGACCGGCAAACCGCCCGATTCCGCCGGTACCGCCTGAAAACACGGGAAGCCCGATGAATCCGGCTGCCAAATAGATTCCGACAGACACCATCCCCCATTTTCCCCCCAGAAGCAAACCGGCCAGGAGAACAAAGAGATTTTGCAGTACTATCGGGACTGGGCCGATAGGAATCGCCACAACGGCTCCGGCAGCCATGAGGGACGCAAACAGGGCCGCATAGACAGTCATACGCAGGGTGTGGTAGGTAGTTTCCGGATCTGAAATCAGGTCAGGTGCCTTCAAAACAATCTCCAAACAGAATAGGTTGCAAGGTTCCATCAGGGAGCTTCAGGATCAGAGCACCTGTCTCGTCGATATCCTGGGCTATCCCTTCCATAATCCGATCATGCATGACAATACGTACCGGCTTGCCCGGGGTGGATGACAGAGTTTTCCATTCCGAGACGATCCGATCCATGTTCGCCAAAAGGATATCCTCTTCCAAACGATCCAAAAAGCAGGTGACCAAATCGATCCGTCTCCAAGTTCTTCCGGTCAAACCGGCCAGCGAACAGGAATGCGGTTCATGACCTGTCGGGTCGTTGTTGACATTGATACCGATCCCCACATTCAGATGGGAAACCATGTCGTCTTCGGCCTCCATTTCCGAAAGCATACCGCAAAGTTTCCGACCCCCTACGAGAATGTCGTTGGGCCATTTCACACGGGCGTCCACCCCGGTCATTTCCCGAATCAGCCGGCATAATGTCAGAGAAATGACAAACAAGGTCCGAATGCCGTAGGCCGGCGGAACGGAAGGTCGCAAAACAACCGTCATATACAATCCCCCGGGATCCGACAGCCACACGCGACGCATGCGTCCCCTTCCGGAGGACTGTCGATCGGCAAGGACCACGGTAAAAGCAGGGCAGCCGGATCGGGCCAGTTCACGGGCCGGGTCCATGGTCGAGCCGATTTCGGGGTAATAGTGAATTCGGGATTCCCGTTCCGGAAACTCCCACGGATAGGGAGTGTCGGGAGATTCAACCAGACGATGCCCCCGGGAAGTAGACTCAATATGGTAACCTGCCTGCTGCAGCTTTTGGATATGCTTCCACACCGTAACACGGGATACCTGGCAGGATTCGCTGATCGATTCTCCGGAGACCACCCCGTTTTCCGACCGAAGAATTTGTAAAATCTTGGATTTCATGCGCGTTTCAGACATTCACAAATTTTGGTTACCTGCATTTATCACAAAGGATAACGCAAAATCAAGGAGATTATCGATTGGAACGGGGGTGGACTGTCCCGCTTTTATTCCCCCCACCCTGACCCTCCCCCACCAGTGGCTGACAATTACCCACACATACGCCCATGTTACGGGCCA
>CAZTKB010000207.1:0-6328 GCA_964614125.1 uncultured Desulfobacterales bacterium
TCCTGGCCGGATGATTCCGGAAGATCCCGGGTGAATTTATCATTACAGATAATAGTATAATGATGCAACCATAAATTAATACACGTTACCATTTTACATATTTCACCAATGAGAATGCAGGCGGGAGGGGACCATCGTGACCGGAAATACAGCCTGCGGCCACCGGGATGGCATTTTGGGAAAACATTTGAAAAACCCGGAAAGGATGGGTATACAGAGGAGGCGGATTCCGTTACCCGCGTCACGGAACACATACAAAAGGAGCCAAGCCATGTATCTTCCCAATATCTACAAACAGTTTTTGGATAAGTTCCCCGGGGTTTTCGAGGAATACAAACAACTGGGAGCTGCCTGCCGGGAGGCCGGTCCCCTGGATCCCAAAACCCAGGATCTGATCAAACTGGGGATCGCGATCGGCGGCAACTCCCGGGGGGCTGTCATGTCCCATACCCGAAAGGCGCTGTCTTCGGGTGCGACGGTGGATGAGATTCATCATGCGGTGTTGATGGCTTTGACCACCACCGGGTTTCCCAACATGATGGCGGCCATGGGATGGGTGAACGAGGTTTTGGAAGAAGCCTCGAAAGAGAAATAAATGGATGTGGATTGGAGTCAACTGGCCGCCAGGCGGATTTTGGTCGTCGGCGATGTGATGCTCGATCGCTATCTCTGGGGAGAGGTCAGCCGGATTTCTCCGGAAGCTCCGGTCCCGGTGGTTCGGATTCGGGAGCGTTCTGAGACACCGGGAGGCGCCGGAAATGTTGCCGTGAATTTGGCGGGGTTGAAATGCCCTGTCACCCTGTTGGGTATCTGTGGAGAGGATGATGCGGGCACGCGGCTGAAACGGAATCTGGAGGCCAGGGGAGTCGACCTCCAACTCATTGCGGACACCACGAGGCCGACCATCACCAAAACCCGGGTAATGGCCCAGGGACAACAGCTTTTTCGGTTGGATGAAGAGGAATCCACTGTTCTGGACCCGGGGTGCGCTTCCCGGCTTCTGGATATTTTCCAAAAACGGATCGGCGGTGCACATGCGGTGGTACTTTCCGATTACGGCAAAGGGCTGCTGCAAACCCCGGAGATTTGTCAGGAATTCATTCACCGATGCCGGGGGCAACACATTCCGGTCATCGTGGATCCCAAGGGGACGGACTGGTCCCGGTACACCGGGGCCACCTGTATTACGCCCAATACGGCGGAGTTGGAAGCCGCCGCGACCCGGAAAACATCGGGCCATGAAACCCTGCTGATCGATGCGGCCCGACGGCTTCGCGATCGGGTCGATTCCGAATACCTGCTTGTCACGCGTGGTCCGCATGGCATGATTCTGATCGGTCCGGAGCCGACGCCCGTGATCATTCCGGCAAGAGCCCGGGAGGTGTTTGATGTTTCCGGGGCCGGAGACACCGTCGTCGCCACCCTCGCCGCAGGGCTGACCCTGGGGATGAATATGTCCGACGCGGCCCGTCTGGCCAATCTCGCCGCCGGAATCGTGGTGGGAAAGCTGGGCACCCAGCCCGTGATGCAGGACGAGTTGGCCGAAAGCCTTCGGTACCAAACCCTGGACAGACCAAACGGCTTTATATCCAAAATTGTCAACCGGGAGGCGGCCCTGGTCCGGATTCAGTCCTGGCGGACAGCCGGAAACCGAATCGTGTTTACCAACGGTTGCTACGACCTGCTCCATCCGGGTCATATCCATCTGCTGCACCAGTCCCGCATGTTGGGAGACCGGCTGGTTGTTGGTGTCAATACCGATGCTTCTGTCAAACGGCTGAAGGGGGACAGTCGGCCGATTTTGTCGGAAAGAGACCGGGCTTCCATCCTTTCCGCGCTTTCCAGCGTGGACCTCGTGGTTCTTTTTGACGAGGATACACCGCTGGAGTTGATTTCCATGCTGCGACCGGATATTCTGGTCAAGGGAGACGATTATCGCCTGGACCAGGTGGTCGGTCGGGATATGGTGGAATCGTACGGCGGAACGGTCTGCCTGGTTCCCCTGCTTCCGGGATACAGCACCACCGGTATCGCCCGGCGAATTCTGAAAAACGGCGGCACGCCCGCGTAAATGCCGATGTACAGATAACCCTTTATCAGGAAACGTTTCATGCCGATTCACGAGGAATTGCTGAAAATCCTGGCCTGTCCGAAATGCAAGGGCGCAGTATGGTTAAACACCGCCCAAGACGGCCTCATTTGTGAACACTGCCGCCTGGTGTACGAGATCCGCGACGATATCCCCATCATGCTGATCGAAGAAGCCAAGCCCTTTGTGCCGGATCCATGAGCCGGCCGAAACCGCCGGATCCGGTCAAACTGGTGATCGGCGTTTTGGTGAAAGACCGGGAATGCCTGGAGATCGTGGTGCCCCGGCTGATGGAAACCCAGGGAGAGATCGATACGGTAAGCCCCTGGCTGCCGTTTCATTATACTTCCTACTACCGGGAAGAAATGGGAGAGCCCCTCTTCCGGCGCATGATCTCCTTCCGGCGGCTGATTTCCCAGGACGATTTATCCGGTATCAAACTCCGGACCAATGATCTGGAGGCCGAGATGTCGGAAAACGGCCGCCGGAAAATCAATATCGACCCGGGATATCTGGCTCGGGAGCGTTTTGTCCTGGCCACGGGGAAGAACTTTTCCCACCGGATTCATATCGGAGGCGGCATTTATGCGGACCTGACGCTGTTGTACCGGGAAGGGGCATTTCAGGTTCTGCCCTGGACCTACCCGGATTATGCCCAGCCGGATATCCGGGACTATCTTTTTATGGTACGGCGCCGGTATGTCTTTGATCTGAAAAAGGATAGGAAGATATGATCACCAGTATGACCGCCTGCGCGCGGGAGGAAGAAGTCGGGGACGCGGGGTCGGTTTCCTGTGAAATTCGTTCGTGGAACAGCCGGACCCTGGATACGGTTCTCCGGATTCCACCCGGTTTTTCCGGCCTGGATGAATCCCTGAAGGCCATGGTCGCCGGCCGGATCAGCCGGGGGCGGGTAGAAGTTCATTTACAGATCGCCATGAACCCGGGAGCCGCCACCGGCGCGGTGGTGGACGAAGTGATGGCCGATACGGTGTACCGGGCGCTCGAAGCTCTGGCCAAACGGTATAATCTGGCAGAACGGCCGACGATGTCGGTGATCGCGGGATTTCCCGGAGTGATCCGGCCCGCGGAACCGGTTGGTGATCGGGAAAGTATCCGGCCATTGGTGGAATCCTGTGTCGCGCGGGCCTTGGAAGGACTCTGCGGGATGCGGCGAAGGGAAGGGAAGCATTTGGCCCGGGATCTGGATTTCCGGCTTCAGGTCGTCCGGGAGCAGGTCGGACAAATTGGAACGGAATCCGAGGGGCTGGTGGAGTGGTATCGGCAAAAGCTGGACGAGCGGATTCGGATCCTGACCGAAGGACGGGCCGAGTTGGATCAAGGAAGGCTGGCGCAGGAAGCGGCGTATCTGGCTGATAAGAGCGATATTTCGGAGGAACTGGTCCGGATGGATGCCCATATCCGGCAGTTTGCCAAGATCACGGAAGCCCCGGAGCCTGCGGGGCGGAAGCTCAATTTCCTGTTGCAGGAGATGCTGCGGGAAATCAATACCATCGGATCCAAAACCGAAGTGGTCCGGGTATCCCACCGGGTGGTGGACATCAAGTCGGAATTGGAGAAAATGAGGGAACAAGTCCAGAATATCGAATAAACAGGACAAGGAGAAACGGTGGAATATCGCATGTTGAACGTAGGTTTCGGGAATCTGGTGGCCATTCATCGGGTGGTTTGCATTGTATCCCCGTCCTCGACACCATCCAAACGATTGAAGTCGGAGGCCAAATCCGACAAACGGCTGGTCGACGCGACACAAGGTCGCAAAACGCGCGCGATCCTGGTCATGGACAGCAACCATGTGGTTCTGTCGGCCATTCACAACGAAACCATCGCCCAGCGGATGATGCTCGCCAAGGAAGCGGAAAGGATGGGAGATGACGAGTGATCCGGCCGATGGAGCCAAGGAAACGCCTCATGCCGCCCGGCCCCGCCAAGGGAGGCTGATCATCGTTTCCGCCCCGTCCGGAGCCGGTAAGACCACCCTCTGCCGGTTGGTCCGGGAGCGGATTCCCGAACTGCTCTATTCGGTCTCCTATACCACCCGTTCTCCCCGTCTTGGTGAAATCGAGGGCCGGGATTACCATTTTGTCACCCGGCAGGAATTTCTGGACGGCATCGCCCAAAACCGTTGGGCCGAGTGGGCCGAAGTTCACGGGAATCATTATGGCACATCCGCCGATTTTATCCGGGAAGCCTTGGCTTCCGGAAGATCCGTGCTCCTGGATATCGATGGTCAGGGGGCCGAGCAAATCCGGGCGCGTTTTCCGGACAGTATCTTGATTTTCATCCTTCCTCCGTCCTTGGAAGAACTCCGGCGGCGCCTGGAATCCCGGAAATCCGACAGTGAAGAGGTTATCGAACGGCGCCTGGCCAACGCTGCCGCCGAAATGGCCCGGAGTTCCGGTTACGACTGGATATTGGTCAACGACCATCTGGGGGATGCGACGGACCGGCTGGCGGATTTTGTCCG
The DNA here is from genome assembly GCA_964614125.1 of uncultured Desulfobacterales bacterium. Taxonomy (GTDB): domain Bacteria; phylum Desulfobacterota; class Desulfobacteria; order Desulfobacterales; family Desulfatirhabdiaceae; genus UBA4064. The sequence continues at coordinate 4,578 of CAZTKB010000207.1, forward strand.
GACTAAACTGGCGTAGACAACAGATGATGAAATCGGTAAAAGTGAAAATCCAGATGGCTTTGTAAAAAGTTCGCAGCATCCGGACTTTTTACGAAGCCATTCAAGATGGGCATGTCTCTATGAAGGATGACATTCTGTACGGCATTCATCCGGTGACGGAAGCCCTGAAGGCTGGACGACGTCGCACCCGGGCCATCCTGACGGCGATGCCCTCCGGGTCGTCTTCTCGGATTCGGGGAATCCTGCAAATGGCCGAGGATCGGAAAATCCCGGTTCAGACTGTTCCGGAATCCCGCCTGACCGCCCTGGCCGGGGCAGAAAACCACCAGGGGGTAGCGGCGCAGGTTTCGCCATTCCCATTTTCTTCCCTCGAGGAAATTCTATCCCCCCGGGTGAAAACCGGCAGCCATCCTTTTGTACTGATGTTGGACAGCCTGACCGATCCGCAGAATCTGGGAGCCATCTTCCGCACGGCTCTGTGCGCCGGGGTGGACGGAGTCGTGTTGCCCAAAGACCGATCCGGGTTACCGACCCCCCTGGTTTCCCGTATTTCCGCCGGCGCGATGGAACATGTCCGGATCGCCCGGGTAGTCAACCTGGTGTCGGCGATCCGGGATTTGAAACAAGCCGGGATCTGGGTGGCCGGCTTGGACCGGGATGCCGGCCTCACGATCTATCAGGCCGATTGGAGCGTTCCGATTGCGGTGGTTATCGGGGCGGAGGGAAAAGGAATTCGGGATCTGGTCCGTTTGCGGTGTGATTTCCTGGTTTCCATTCCGCACGCGGTGTCCTTCGATTCTCTGAACGCCTCGGTGGCCGGTGCGGTGGTGATGTACGAAATACTCAGACAAAGGAGATGGATATGAATCAATTTACTTCCCGGCAGATCAGCGATCTGTCTTCCATGGTTCCCCCGGACCGGTTCTCCACAGGTATTTCCAATCGGGAACTTCACCTGAAAGATATTTCCTCCCACAAGGGAAAACTTCCGGCCGGAATCATCTGGCCCGTCAGTACCGAGGAGGTAGCCCGTATTCTGGACTGGGCCTATACCAATGATGTCCCGGTAACCCCCTGGGGAGCAGGCACCAGCACCGAAGGTAATCCGATACCCACCGCCGGCGGCCTGGTCATGGATCTGACCCTGATGAACCGGATCATCGAAATTCGGCCGCAGGATCTGCAGGTCGACACCCAGCCCGGTGTGTTGCGCAAGGAACTGAACCGGCAGACCGGCCAATATGGCCTGTTCTTCCCGCCGGACCCGGGGGCGGACGCCACGATCGGCGGCATGATCGCCAACAACGCTTCCGGCGTGCAGACCGTGAAATACGGTGCCACCCGGGACAATGTCCTCCGTTTGACCGTTGTCCTGCCCTACGGAAAAGTGATCCAGACCGGATGCCGGGCTCCGAAATCTTCTTCCGGCTATGACCTGACCCGGCTGTTCATCGGCTCCGAAGGGACTCTGGGGATCGTGACCGAGGCTACCCTGAAACTGGCCGGAATTCCCAGCCACCATCTGGCCGCCACGATCCGGTTTCCGGATTTGGAAACCGCTTCTCAGGCGGTGGCTGTACTGATCGGCTCCGGTCTGCAGCCGGCTGCCCTCGAGCTGTTGCCGATCGGGCTGATTCAGCTGATGAACCGGGAAAAAGATCTGGGACTTCCCGAGGTTCCCTCCCTGTTTTGTGAATTTCATTCCATCAGTGCGGTCAGTCTCCAGGAAACCGCGGATCTGGCCCGTGAGC
>CAZTKB010000208.1:0-6272 GCA_964614125.1 uncultured Desulfobacterales bacterium
GGGCCGCCCGACCGCCCTTTCCTGTCTGACCGGCGGTCTGGCGTTGATGCGGACGGGGTGTCTGGGTCATCTGCCTGAAATTGTGGATGGAAACGCCCCGCATACCCCCCGCGGGTGTGATGCTCAGGCATGGGGGATCAGCGAGTTTCTCCGCGTGTGGCTGATGGTGTCCTCCAAATAATTTCTGTTGACATTCCCGCCGTTTCTGGCGTATTTAATCCCGCTTTTCATTCTGAAAAAAGAACTCTTTTTTCTTGGTAATTCCATGCGCACACCCGCACACAACCGCCAACTTTGGCGGAACGCCGCACTGGTCTGTTTCTGGCTGGTCGTGGTCAATATTTTTGCCCTCATATCGCTCAACCGGCTCAACCTCACTCCGGACCGGTCTTTCCAATGGATCGATACCCGGAGTTGCCGGCCGGAGCCGCAATGGAACCCGATCAACCTGCACGACCAATGGGATTCCTACTGGTTTCTGGATGTCGCCCAAAACGGGTATTACCTGAGAGGAAACGAGCAGATCTCCAATGTCGTGTTTTTCCCGCTGTATCCCCTGGCAGTGAGGGGGATGGGGTGGCTCACCGGCGGAAATCTGACATTGGCAGGCTGGATTGTGAGCAGTCTTTTTTTGGTCGCCACGATGTGGATTCTGACACGGCTGGTGCAGGAATTTCATCCAGACCATGACCCGGTTTGGACTGCGTTGTTTTTGCTGACCTTTCCCACCGCCTTTTTTCTGAACGCGGTGTATTCCGAGTCCATGTTTCTTTTCTTCTCGATCGCCGCTTTTTACTACATGCTTCGCGAGCGGTTCTGGACGGCGGCTGTTTTTGCGGCGCTGGCTTCCGCCACCCGCCTGGCCGGAATTTTTTTGGTGTTTCCGCTGTTGGTGGAAATCGTCCGGTCCTGCGGTTGGAAAGCCGTGTGGAGCCGGTCCATTCTCCCCGTATTTCTGGCCCCCTCGGGGGCTTTGGCTTTTTTCACGTTTCATTACCTCCGCTTCGGAGACTTTTTCCTGTATTTGAAGGTGGAGAAGTGGTGGGGCCGAGATTTTTCAGGGGGACTGGATGATTTCAGCCGGATCATTTCCAATAATGGGGTGGCCAACTGGCTGGTGGAATGGTTTTTCGCCTTCTTCGGTTTTGCGGCCGCCATTCTCCTGTTGTGGAAGTATCGTTTGTCATACGGCATCTATGTGCTGGTGTCCATTTCCATTGCCTTTGCGAGCGGTGGCTCTTTCGGAATCGGGCGGTATATTCTCGTACTGTTTCCAATCTTTCTCTTGGCCGCCGGTATTCGTTCCACCACGATCCGCCACGCCTGGATATTGACGTCTACCCTGTTGTTCGCACTGAACACGATCCTTTTTACCAACGCATACTGGGCGGGATGAGCCGGATATCTCCGATACCGGCGCCCAACGCGCCGGAACGCGACGGATCTCCGGCCCCTGACCCCGGGCATCGGGGGCTGAGCCGGTTGCTCAGCATTGTCGTCCCGGCCTGTAACGAGGAAGAAAACCTCCCGGTTCTTCTGGATCGGATCACAGAGATATTGTCCCCGGAAAACCATCTGGAGTGGGAGGTAATTTTCGTGGATGACGGCAGCCGGGATCATACATGGAAAACCATCCGATGCCTGGCGCAGAAAAACGGCCGTGCCCGGGGGGTCCGGCTTTCCCGCAATTTCGGCCATCAATACGCCCTCATGGCCGGGCTGGAACATGCCCGGGGAGACGCCATGATCACCATGGACGCGGATCTCCAGCACCCGCCGGAAATGATACCCCGGATGATCGAAGCCTGGCGCCAGGGATATCGCATCGTCAAGATGGTTCGACAGGACCCTCCCTCCACCGGGCTATGGAAAAAAATTTCTTCCCGGATGTATTATCACCTGTTCGCGTGGTTGAGCGACGTTCCGATACACCCGGGTCTGGCCGATTTCCGGCTTCTGGACCGCCAGGTTCTGGAGGAAGTACGGCGGTTTCGGGAGGAGGGGCTGTTTTTGCGGGGAATTGTGGAATGGGTCGGTTTTGATTCATGTGAACTGACATATCAGGCTCTCGAGCGGCTCAAAGGGAAAAGCAAATACAATCTGAAAAAAATGCTGCGGCTGGGATGGCATGGAATCAGCTCTTTCTCGACTTTTCCCCTGCGGATCGGCATTCTGTTCGGCATTACCGGCACGGTGCTGTCGCTTTTCGGAATCCTGTATGCCTTGTACGGCAAGCTGATTGAAGGGGAGGCCGTTCCCGGGTGGGCTTCCATCATGATGGGGATATCCCTGCTTTTTTCCCTGCTTTTCGTATACCTGGGCATCATGGGAGAGTATATCGCCCGGATTGTCATCGAGGTGCGGGGCCGCCCCCGATTTATTGTGATGGACAAAATCGGATTTGACCGGAACCCGGTTGGGGAATCTGTCCGTGCCTGACCCCAATTTTTGGGTTTCTGCGAGGGAAAAAAAGAGGTGCCTTTCCACCCCGGTCCGGCTGATTGTCCACGCGGATGATCTGGGATTGACGGTTCCGGTCAATCAGGGGATCCTGGAGGCACACATCCGGGGCCTGGTTACCAGCACCTCCCTGATGCCCACCGGCAGAGCATTTGGGGACGCCGTGGTCAGAACCCGGGAAACCCCCACCCTGGATGTCGGTGTCCATCTGACCCTGGTCGCGGAGGAGCCGGTTGCCCGCCGGAACACAAGTCTGACCGCGGGCACGGGACGCTTTCCGAAAGGGTTTGCGGAGTTCGCTCTCATGTATATGCGGGGCGCTTTCCGGTTGGCGGATATTCGGGCGGAATTGACGGCCCAAATCGACAAAGTGCTGGACCACGGGGTGCCAATCTCTCATATCGACAGTCATCAGCATGTACATGTATTGCCGGGTATCCGGGAAATCACGATGGAACTCGCGGAAAGATACGGTGTTCGTTTTGTCCGGGATCCCTGTGAAGCACCGGCTCTCTATATGTTCCGGGATTTTCGATCCGTGCAAAGGATCGGCGGCGTGTTGTTTCTGTGGAGTTTTCGCCGGTTCGCTACTCGATCCGTTCGTGGAAACGGGTTAAAATCCCCCCTTTTTCTGGGGTTTGTCCATGGAGGCCGTTTGGATGCGGATGGCCTGGCCGATATCCTGGCCGCCACCCGGCCCGGAGGCGTCTACGAACTCATGTGTCATCCCGGGTATAGCCCACCGGAGCCGGAATACCAGGCTTGGAATTACCGCCATGAAGGGGAGATGCGGCTTTTGGCGGCCCCGGAGCTTCGAAAGCGGCTCGAGGCAGGCGGGGTGATGCTGTGTTCCTTCCGGGACCTGGCGGGGGATCAGAGCCATTAAGGCCGGTCACACCAGAAAGGGGCACTTTGGGAAGGAACAGGCCTTGCAGCCCAGGCAGAACGCGCCGTGCCCCATGCGGGCCAGATCGATTCGCGTGATGGGAACACCGGCCAGAAGTCGGGGAAACAGCAAATCGAAGCTGGTGGTGGGGTAGAAAAGGGCGCAGGCGGGCACTCCGATTACCGGGACTGATCCGATCCGGGCCAACAGCGTCATGGCCCCGGGAAGAATGGGAGCCCCGTAAAGAATGTCTTCGGCGCCTGCTTCCAGCAACCCTTGCCGGGTGACGTCGTCCGGGTCGACGGAAAGGCCGGCCGTTGTCACCAGAAGGTCGGCGCCGGAGGCAAGAATTTCCTGGATTCCGGCCACGATCGCGGATTTTTCGTCCGGAACGATTCGCGTAGCCGCAACCGTGCATCCCAACTTGGTGGCTTTGGCCCGGATGATGGGGATAAAACGGTCCTGGATCAGGCCGCGGAACACTTCGGTTCCCGTGACCAAAATTCCCACCTTTGCCTGCCGCATCGGCAGGATGTCAAACACCGGCCCTTCCCGCAGCACGTCCATAGTGGTCTCGAAGTCGTCCCGATGCAGATACAGCGGAATGGCCCGGGTACCGGCAAAGGCCTGCCCTTCGCGCAAAACGGAATGGCTTTTCCGGGTCGCGCACATCACCCCCGGAATCCGGTTGAAGCGTTCCAGCAGATGGTCGTTCACCCGGAGCAATCCCCCGGATGTCGCGGTGAAATTGACTTTTCCCTCGTGGGGCGGTTCTAAAAAAGAGACGCCGGATCCGGCCATCGCCGACGCAAAAGCCAGGGCCGCCTCGTTTTCATGCACCCATTCCGGGCCGGGACCTAGGCCCACGTCCACGTATACCCGTTCCTTGCCCATCCGGTGCAACCGGCACAGATCGCCCGCCCCCAGGACTTGCCCCTTGAGGAAAGCCGGTCCCTTCCGGTTTCCCGGAATGATTTCGGTCATGTCGTGCAGCGTCGTTTTTCCCACCGCCTCTTCGGCGGGAAGGGCCTGCAGGGGAGGAAACAAGGTTTTTTCCGAGGCGGGCCGGTATGGCCCCTGTCCCTGGCAGGCGCGACAGATTCGGCCGTGATCCATTGGGTACGGCTCCCCGCAGATCGTGCAATTCCCGATCGCCCCTTTGTGGCGTTTTTTTAAATACTGCGGTTGAATCCAAACCGGCTCCACCCGGCATATCGATGCGCCGGCCGCGCGGATCTGCTGCATCAGCAGGATACTGTCCTGTTCCTTTTTGGGCTTTTCCTTGTAGAGCCAGGTTCGGATCTCCAAAAAAGGAGCCAGGCGGTTGGGGTCTATGGATACTCTTACCCCGTTTCCCTGGTATTTGTCATACAGGCTGAGAGCGTACCGTCCCAGGTGAAAGACATTCAGCCATCCGTTTCCGGAAGTGCAGGGGGTGAGCAGCTGAATGGCATCCGGGAGGCAGTAGGCGGTTTCGCTGACGGCGTCAAACAGGGTGTTGGAAGGGATTTGGCGCATCGCCAGATCCACCATGAAACCGCCGATCACCACTCCGGGCGCCGGATAGCCGTGGAAGGATTCCACGGCATGGAGAAATTCCTCGAAGGTGTAATCCCCGATCCGGTCGGGATCGGGGGTGGGGGTGTCCGGCATGGGGTGCTCCGATGGTTACGGCATTTTGATCGTATAGGATCCGTCCGCCTTGAACTTCATTTCCGCATCGATATAATACACCTGTTTCAGGTCAGGTCTCAAGTCTTTCATCATATAATATGACTCCCCGCTTCTGGCCCCGGTCCCGCAGACAAAAACGATCGGTTTGTCGGCGGCCAATGTTTGGATCTGTTTCTCCAGCTTGTCTACTGGAATATTGACCGAAGTCGGGATATGCCCCTTGGCGAACTCGTCCGCGTCCCGGACATCAATCAAAACCAGACCTTTCGGGTCCGTCTTGACCATCTGATCGAACTGGGCCGGGTCCATGGTTCCTTCCTGCTTGCCGGCCTTGACCGTAGCCGGGGCTGCCGTTGCAGCGGCGGGAACGGCGGCCATCCAGGCCGGATATCCTGCGGAAAAGACCTTGACTTGGGTATAGCCCAGCTTGATTGTCTTTTCGGCTGACTTGTGGCTCAGTTTGCAGTCAAATCCACCGCAGTAAAAAACCACCAGCTGATTCTTGTCCGCAGGAAGCAGGTGGGTCATTTTGTCGAAATGGGTGTCCGGGATGCTGATGGCGGTGGGGATATGACCCTGGTCATATTTTCCTTCCTTGGGCCGGGAATCCACCAGGGTCATCGCAGCCTTGGAGTCGATCTTCTCCTTGACGAATTCCACCGGTACCTCGGCATAATGCCCCGGAACCTTCATCCACCCGGGAAATCCGTCCATGTATACCTTGACGTTTTTGTAGCCCAAGGCCTCGGCTTTTTTCGCTGATTTGTGGCTGAGCTTGCACTCCGGCCCTTCGCAGTAAAAGATCAGCAGAGAGTTTTTATCTGGGGGCAGCAGGTGGGTCATTTTGTCGAAATGGGTGTCCGGGATATTGATGGCGGTCGGGATATGGCCCTTGTCATATTTGGCTTCTTTGGGCCGCGAATCGATCAACAGAATGTTGTCGGGTTTGGGAATAACGACATGGGCTTTGACGAAATCGATGCCGACAATGTCATGGAACCGCCAGTCCGCTTCGGCCTGCGCCTGGGGGGCGGCAGACGACGCGCTTTGAGTGGATGCGCATCCGAAGGACAGGACGGATACGGCGAGCAGTAACAGAATCAGCAGGTTGACAAGCTTTGGTGGTTTCATATCCATTCTCCTTGTTGTTTTCCAATTTTAACGATTGTTACATGTGAGGTTTTCGGACAAAATTGAGTTCAGGGTGTCTGGTTGTCCAGGATCCGGGCGATCCGCTCCACGAGGTCCTCCG
>CAZTKB010000209.1:0-6267 GCA_964614125.1 uncultured Desulfobacterales bacterium
CACATGTCCAGAGCGCCGTGTTCGAAGGCCTTGTCCAGGACAAGGTCGAAAATCTGGGGATTCATGTCATCAATATGTGTTTCGAGAACGACCACTTCGTCCGTGTCCATAATAGATCCGGTTTCGAACGATTCACCAACCAACAGGCGGAGAAGGTTCGGGGTGTCACGCTCCATTGTTCCGGCGCCGTATCCAATCGCATCCAGGAGCATTTCCGGCATATTGCCAAATTGTTCGGCCAGGGTCGTCAGGATGGCGGCGCCGGTCGGTGTCAGTAACTCGGCTTTCGAATGGCTGGAATACACCGGTTTCCCACGGATGAGCTCCGCGGTGGCCGGAGCCGGGACCGGAAGCAGGCCGTGTTGGCAGCGGACGGTTCCGCTTCCGGTATTCAAGGGCGAACACCAGATACGCTCGATCCCCATCAGATGCAGGCCGATTACCGAGCCGACAATGTCGATGATGGCATCCAAGGCACCTACCTCGTGAAAATGGATGTGTTCTATGGATGTACCGTGGACCTTGGCCTCGGCCTCGGCCAGCCGGACGAAGATGTTCCAGGACTGCTGAGCTACGGATGCTGATAGGTTGCTGGATTGGAAAATTTTCCGGATATCTTCGAGGTTCCGGTGAGGAGGGTCGTCTTCCAGAATCCGTATCCGGACCTGTGAGCATGCAAGCCCGCATCGCGATGATTTTTCCGTCAGCAGATCGAAACCGGCCAGATTCAGGCGGGACAACTCCTGCTTCAGTCGCTGCGGATCCACTCCCGCATCAACCAGCGCCCCCAGGATCATATCCCCGGAAGCCCCGGAAAAACAGTCGAAGTAAGCGATTCTCATGAATCGGTGTTTCCTTTCGGTTTTTCAGCCAGATGGTTGATCAGACTGGCCTGAAAACCGGCTCCGAACCCGTTGTCGATATTTACCACCGACACCCCGGATGCGCAACTGTTCAGCATGCCGAGAAGCGCGGCCAGGCCGTGAAAACTGGCGCCGTATCCGATACTGGTCGGGATGCCGATCACGGGGCAGGGCACCAGGCCTCCCACCACGCTGGCCAGAGCGCCTTCCATGCCGGCTGCGACAACGATCACGTTGGCTTCGAAAAGTTCCCTGCGGAAGGAAAAGAGGCGGTGAATGCCGGCGACACCGACATCGTAGATTCGGTTGACGCGGTTTCCCAGGGTTTCGGCGGTTACGGCGGCTTCCTCGGCTACCGGAATATCGGAAGTGCCGGCTGTGACCACGGCGATATTCCCCACGGCACTCCTTTCGACTGGCCGAATGACGACGATCCGGGCTTGTTCATGATAGGCACAGGGCAGGCCGGTGTCCCGGATCGCGTCCGCGATGTCACGGGAGGCCCGGGTGGCCAGGATGTTGTCTCCAAAGGCAGCTAGCTTGTTCACGATCGGAATGATCTGAGGAATCGTTTTCCCTTCACAGTAAATGACTTCCGGAATTCCCCGGCGGATACCGCGGAGATGATCAATTTTGGCGAATCCGATATCTTCGAAGGGGAGTTGTTTCACCATTGCCAAGGCGGTTTCCGTATCCACCTTTCCCTGGCGGAGTTCTTCGAAAAGCGATCTAAGCCGGTTCATGATTCCGGGCCTCTAGAATGGGGGGATCGGAAGGGGCTCTTCCGGTGTGGTATCCTCGGGGATCGATGACGACCGAGTGAAAATGGTTTTGTGCGAAGAAATCGACAATGTCATTCCAGTTATGGGGATTGGAAAGCCGGTGCAGATCCGCCGGGGCCACTTCGATCCGCGCCGTGGTTCCGAGGTGCCTGACCCGGATGATAGGGGATATTCCCATGCCCCGCAAAAACGATTCGCAAATTCGGATCTGTTCCAAGTTCGGCCGGGTGATGGGACGACCGTACGGGATTCGAGTGGCCAGGCAGGAATTGGAAGGCTGGTTCCAATTGGAAAGCCCCATTTTACGAGAAATTCTTCGGATCATCTCTTTGGTCAAACCGCACTTGGCCAGGGGATGGGATACGCCTTGTTCCTCGGCCGCCTGGCGTCCGGGTCGGACGTCAGAGGAATCATCCAGGTTTTCGCCATCGGCAACGATCTCGAATCCGTGGGAGGCGGCGGCCCGGATCATTAGGGATAGCCGATGTTTTTTGCAGTGATAACAACGGTCTAAAGGATTGGAGACAAAGTGGGGGTCGTCCATTTCGTGGGTGTCCAACAGCAGATGGGGGATGCCTTGCTCCCGGCAGAATCGGGAAGATGCCTCCATTTCCTCGCGGGTGAAGGTGGCGGAACGGGCGGTCAGGGCCAGGACCCGGTCTCCCAGCACCTCGTGGCTTGCCGCCAGGAGAAAGGTGCTGTCAATGCCTCCGGAAAAGCACACGGCGATCCGATCCATTCGGGAAAGAAACGTAACGAGATCAGATGGCAGCATGTGCATATCAGGTTCCTGCGGGAAAATCATCCGGGATGGCGGCCGGATTCATACGCCCGTTTTTCGTCCCCTTGAAATGGGTTGCAAAGGCTTTCCGAGCTTCCCGCTCCAACGCCGAAAACATTCCGCTGTATCGAGGGGAAAAATGGAAAATAGTAAACTGGCGGACGTTTGCCAAGCCGGCGATGGTCCCGGCTTGAGCAGCGGTCAGGTGGTTTTTCCGCCTGGCCAATTCCCGGTGTTCCTCGAGAAACGCGGCTTCGATAAACAGGTGGTCGGCGTTTTCGGCCAGTGAAATCATTTTTCGGATATTGGCTTCCGTATACAGCGCATCGGTGATATAGGCAATTTTTTGCCCCGGGGTGGTCCGTGTCACGCGGTCGCATAATTCCTGAAAAGAAAACCGCAAGGGGTTTCTTCCCGGCAAGGGAATCTGGAATTCCGATTCCGGGTCCTCCTTTCGATATATGGCCTTTTTCAACTCCGAGAGCCACGGTCCCGTGGGGAGCCCCATCGCGTCCAACTGGTCTCGAAGGATATGAATGTGAAACCGTTCTTTCAGAGCGTACGCCATGGAAACAATACTGTGATCGAGAGATTCGCAAACGACATGCAGCCCGGGTTCGGAATGAACGAAACGGGAAGCCGGCCTAAACCGAGCCGTATCCATGGGATTAAATCCGGTGCGGCAGGGAAATTCCTGGGTAACCAGACCATCGGGGCGGATTTCAGTGGCTTCGATGGTAAAGGAGTGGGAATAGTTCTGCACCAGATCCCATGTGTAGGCGGTGAGTTTCCCACGGATGCCGTCCAGAAAATGTTCCGGTCCGAACAAATGAATCCGTTTGTTCCGGCCCAGACAAATCCGAAGCAAACGGTCGAAACCATAAAAATGATCCATATGCATATGGCTGACGAAAACATGGGATATTTTCAGAATCTCCCGCGAGGTCAGTGCCTCCAGGTTTCCCAGGTCGAAAAGTACGGCCCGGTTCTGAAAAAGAAAGGGAACGTAAACAGCAGGATCGGATTCGGGCGGATTGACCAGTCTGGGGTGCAGCGCCGGGCGCATGGTCAGGTCAGGAATCGATTCACCTGTCGGTTGATGCAGAGGTAGATATCCTCATCCGAGCCGAAAATATCGATGATATCTTTGTGGTGGATCAGTTGTTCGATGACGAAGGCGGTGATATACAGGCTGACGACATTGGGGTTTTGCAGATTCCCCCGGAAGGGAGCACATTGGTAATCGATATCGAAATCATCAGCCCGGGACAACTGCTCCAGGCATTGATGAATTTGATCTTCCAGACTTTTTTTGCTGCCGGTCTCGATAAAATGGTTTTCGATAAGTTTGGTGGCAATCGCATCCGCCACTTCGTCCATATGGTCCCTGATAGCATGGATGGCTGATCTTCGCTCGTGCTCCTTCGTCGATTCGATTTTGGAGAGAATACTGCTTTCCCGCGTACTGGGCCGAAATACCTTTGCCATGTAACATCACCCTTTGCGATTGACCGATTGAAATCCCGATTTTCCAGAAAATGTTGGCTGTGCAATCAGCTCGGGAAGGCATGTTGCCCAGGCCGTCCATATTCAACCTTGTGGCCAAAACACCATCTGAAAATTCATGCTGTCAGGATACCCTGCAGCGTGTCATCTGTATGCGCATCATAGAGGCGCGGATGGGTAATTGCAAGGAAAATTTAAGAAATTAAAGCGGATTCGACAATGATTTGCGGATGCCGGTTTCCATTCCAGGTATTCCAACGGAGACGGTAGGCCAGTTGATCCAATTTCCGGGGAGGCGACTGTTTGGTGTCGGTGCGAAACCAGATTGCGGGGAAGGTTTTTTCCCCCGTGGGCGTCACCTGGGCCAGAACCAGGTGACGGTGATTTTTCCCGACAACCCGGGAAGACACGACAGAGACATTCTCGGTGGCAAAAATCGGTTCGGGGTTACCCTCCCCATAAGGCTCCATCTGTTCCAGTTCGTCGATCAGGGAGGGGCTGACAACATCGAAATCCAACCGGTAATCAATGGGAAACATCGGAATGAAATCGGACTCCGCGGTCCGCCTGCGGACGATTTCATCAAAACGCTGCTGAAATCGGGGGATATTTTCCTCTCGTATGGTGATTCCGGCAGCCTGCTGGTGTCCCCCGTATTCCTCCAGACAATCTCGGCATTCAAAAAGCCCCTCAACAAGGTCGAATCCCGGGATGCTCCGGGCTGACCCTTTACCCAACCCATGTTGGACATGAATCAAAACAACGGGACGGTGGTATTTCCGCAGAAGCCGGGAGGCGGCGATTCCCAGTATTCCAATCGGCCACTCCGAATGAGCCATCACCAGAGAAGAAGAGCCTGTCGGGCGAGTACCGGATTCGATTCGTTGTATCAGTTCCGAAACTACTCGTTCCTCCACCTGACGTCGGAGAAGGTTCATCCGGTATATATTATTCGCCTGGTCGCGGGCGGATTTCGAATCCTGGCACAGCAAAATTCGAACCGCCTTGTCCGCATGATCCATTCTTCCCGTGGCATTTAACAGGGGAGAAAGGCGAAAGGCGATATCCTCTGATCGGATCCGTCCGGGGGAAAGACGGCTGACAGCCAGCAGGGAATGAATACCGGGCCGAGTACTTTCGGAAATCATTTTCAATCCGGTTTTCACCAGAATTCGGTTTTCTTCTCTTAAAGGAACCATATCCGCGACCGTACCCAGAGCCACCAGTTCGCAGAAGGGTTTCAGTACCGGTTCGGCCCGATTGAGCCAGAGCCCTTTTTTGCGGAAATATCGCCGAAGATGAAGCACAAGCAGAAACGCCACCCCGACGCCGGCGAGTTTTCCCATTCCGGGAGGGTTATCTGTCCGCTGGGGGTTGATGACAGCGACCGCACGCGGAAAAGGAGGGATAATCCGATGATGGTCGGTTATGATCAGATCGATTCCCGATCGTTCAGCCTCCTCAGCGGCCTCATGGCTTCCGGATCCGCAATCCACAGTGATTAGCAACCGGATGACGCCTGCGGCTGCGAAGCGGCGTACATGATCCGGTTTCAGCCCGTACCCCTCGTTTTCCCGGTGAGGGATGTAATAGAATACCGGAACGCCGGACTGGGCCAGAAATTCGTAGAGGATGACGGTGGCGGTGATTCCGTCGGTGTCGTAATCTCCGAATATCAGGATCGGCTCCCGCCGGGTGACCGCCTGGAAGATGCGGAAAAGGGCTCTGCCCATGTCCAAGGGGGGGGAGGAGAGATCCAGGTGATGGAGGGAGGCGTTCATAAAACTTTCCGCGTCCTGGGAATTGTCGATTCCGCGGTTGATAAGCACCGCCGCCGTGGCCGGATGACAGGAAAGATGCCGGCACAGATGTGCGATCCGGCCGGAGTCAGGGTTTTGGATGTTCCAAACAGGTTGCATGGGTTCCCGGAGAAAGGGACAAACGGTGCCCCCGGATCAATGCGGGGCGGGAACCGCTCGCATGGAATCGGGGTAGGGTATCCGAACTGTGAAACCTCGAAACCCTGGCCAAAAAATGTCCCGGCTTTTATAGCCGATAATCAGCCGACGAACAACCCCAAAATCTCGGCTATCCGTGCGTTTCTTCGGTTGATCGAATGGGGTGAGAAACAGCTGAATTGCCCGCCGTCCGGAGGGGACCGATCCTGGCAGCTCATTCTCTGCTTCCTCAGCAGAGAATGGACAGGGGTAATAATTTTCCCCTCCCCCCTGGTGGGGTTGTGACAGGTTCACCAATTATTTCCCTCACCCCGGGTGGGGGAGGAGCAGGACCTCCAATTTTACCTCCCCCCTCGGTGGGGGAGGAGCAGGACCTC
>CAZTKB010000210.1:0-6240 GCA_964614125.1 uncultured Desulfobacterales bacterium
GATGTTCATGATCCGGAATGGATCATGCGGCTCGGGCCTTGCCTGCTGGGGATCATCGGGATCGTTTTCGGCATGATTCCGGGATGGGTTTCAGACCATCTGATTGAACCGGCGGTGCGATCATTTCATCCGGCCCGGGAGGATATCCGGCTGTCTCTGTTTCATGGGTTCAATGTCCCCTTGCTGCTCAGCGTAATCACGTTGACGGCCGGCGGGACGATCTTTATGTATCGGCGGATAATCAGACACGGATTCAAATTCTTTCAGAAACGTCTTCCCGTCTCTTTTCACGGCCTGTATCTGACGGGAATGGAGAAATTCCTAGCCGCTGCAGGTTGGGTGACCGGCCGATGGCAGCATGGTTCCCTGACCGGCTATCTGGGGGTGATCCTGGTTGTCCTGGCCGCGGCGATATGGTGGCCGTGGATATGGTATGGTGGATCGCCGCTTCGGTTTCCCGAAATTGCCGGATTCTGGTCGGTTACAGGGCTGGTTGCCCTGACAGGGGGCGCATCTGTTGTTGCGGTCCGGGCTGCGACCAAGTTGGCGGCCGTCGCGGCCCTGGGAACGGTCGGTGCCGGTGTGGCGCTGATATTTTTGATTTTTGGCGCGCCGGATATCGCTATGACCCAGTTGCTGGTGGAAACCCTGACCCTGGTCATCGTGTCCATCGTGATGCTTCGGCTTCCTTCCCTGGATACGGGGCCGAAACGAAGGCCTGCGGTTCGCATCCTGCACGGAATCCTTGCCGGATCGATCGGTCTGGGAATCACGTTCCTGTTGATGGGGATTATCGAACCACCCCTGGACCGGAATCTGACCGCATATTACGAGACCGGAAGTTATTTGCTGGCGCATGGACGGAATATCGTCAATGTCATTCTGGTCGACTTCCGAAGCTTGGATACTCTGGGAGAGATCACGGTCGTGGTGTTGGCTTCCTGGGCCGTGGTCGCCTTGATCCGGAAACCCCATGCCGATACGTCGGCGGAGGGATCCGAATGAATTCCGTGATCCTGAAAGCGGCCACGCGCCTGATGGTCGGATTGATGCTGGTGTTTTCCGTTTATTTGCTGTTGCGGGGGCATCATGAACCCGGCGGCGGGTTTGCGGCAGCGATCGTGGCCGGAACCGCATTCGCCCTGTTTTCCATCGCCGAAGGGCCAGGCAAGGTCCGCCATGCGATCCGGCTTTCCCCCAAAACCCTGTCCATCGCCGGACTGGGGCTGGCGATGGCCTCCGGGATGCCGGCTGTTTTACAGGGTCGCCCCTTTTTGTCCGGAGTCTGGTTCAGGCTGGGATCGGATTGGTTTTTGGGTACGCCGCTGCTATTCGATACCGGAGTTTTTTTGTCGGTACTGGGAGCCATTCTGGCGTTGCTGCTGGCTTTGGAGGAAAACTGATTGCCTGCTACGCATTCAACGGGAACGCAACTGGGAATGATATGGAAGCTTTGCTAGCCTGCCTGGCCGGACTGATTTTTTCCGCTGCGATATATCTGATGCTTTCCGGAAACTTGGTCCGCTTCGTTTTTGGATTGGTCCTGATCAGCAACGCCGTCAACCTGATCCTTTTTTCCTCCGGACGTCTGGATCATTTTCGTCCGCCGTTGATCGGGCCAGGGCAAAGCGAATTGACCCACCCGGTTTCCAATGCCCTTCCTCAGGCCCTGATATTGACCGCTATCGTGATCGGTTTTGCGATGGTTACCTTTTTATTGGTGCTGCTGTATCGAACCGGCCTGCAGACCGGCACCCTGAACTCCGGGGAAGGGCCGTTTCTGCGGGAAGAGGCGGGATCCCTTACTCCGGAATCTTTTGTAGGTTCCTATCCCCTTCGGGATGACGAGGCCGACCGGATATGAAATTACTCCCGGCCTTGCCCATTCTGGTTCCGATGGCCGCCGCGGTTTTGTCCGTTCTGTTTCGCGCCGATCGGAGGCGCCTGGGTGCCATGGCGATGGTGGGAGGTGCCTTGCATCTGGGTGTTGCCGCCTGGTTGCTCGTGGAGGTAATGAAACAACAGGTGGTGGTCTTGTGGGCGGGTGGATGGCAACCACCGTTCGGAATCTGCCTGGTGGCGGACTATCTGGCGGCTGCGATGGTGTTGATCACGGCGATCATTCATGTTTCCGTGATCGTGTATGCCAGGGGGGACTTGGAACGGGCCATGGTTCGCGGAGGGTTCTTCCCGTTTCTCCAGATTCTGGCGGGATCCGTGTGCGGGGCTTTTCTGACCGGAGACCTGTTTAACCTCTACGTCTGGTTTGAGGTCATGCTGATGTCGTCCTTCGGATTGCTGGTCATGGGCCGTGATCCGGGGAGGTTGACGGCCACGGTCAAATATGTAACCATCAATGTGGTCGCAACCGTGCTGTTTATCACCGCCATCGGGTTGATCTACGGTATGACCGGAACTCTGAATCTGGCGGATCTGCATGTCCGGGCAGGAGGGATGGAAAACCGCTCCCTGTTCCTGGGGGCCGCCATGCTGCTGATGGTGGCTTTCGGTATCAAGGCCGCGGTCTTTCCGCTTTTTTTCTGGCTTCCTGCAGCCTATCCGATTCTTCCGATTTCGGTTTCAGCGTTTTTCGCCGGGATGCTCAGCAAGGTCGGTGTATATGCCCTGATCCGGGTGTTTACGCTGGTATTTACCACCGATCCGGCCTTTACCCATCACACGTTACTGGTCGCAGCCCTGTTCACCATGCTTTTCGGCGTGATCGGCGCCGCTTCGCAGACCGATATCCGGCGCATTCTGTCCTTTCATATCATCAGCCAGGTCGGCTACATGGTGTTGGGACTGGGTCTGTTCACGCCGCTGGCAATCGCCGGTTCCATCGTTTACCTGATGCATCACATCGTGGTGAAGGCTAACCTGTTTCTGGTTGCAGGCCTGATCCGGCGGGCCGTCGGCACATCGGATCTGAAATATGCCGGCGGATTGTACCGGTCCCATGGCTTTCTGTCGGTTTGTTTTTTGATCCCGGCCTTTGCGCTGGCCGGTTTTCCGCCCTTGTCCGGTTTTTGGGCGAAATTTCTGATTATCCAGGCAGGCATAGAGAGCGGCCAGTTTTTTGCAGCTGTCATGGCGGCACTGGTGGGCTTTCTGACCGTATTTTCCATGATCAAGATCTGGACCGAAATGTTTTGGAAACCGCGGGTCCATACCAGCCGGACTCATATTGCCCCGCGATCTCTTTCTCCCTGGATGTTGGCCCCGGTTGTCGCTTTGGCCCTGATCACCGCAGGGATGGGATTGTTCATGGAGCCGTTCATCCAATTCGCCATGATCTCGGCCGACCAGCTTCTGGATCCACGGGCTTATATCCAGGCTGTCCTGGGAGGAACCCGATGAATCTTTTCCTGTTGAATCTCGTTTTTGCCTCCGTTTTCACGATTTTGCTGGGAAGTGGGGATATCGGTGTTTTTCTGGGAGGTTTCGCGTTGGGATCGCTGGTGTTGTGGGTGACCCAACCCCTGTATCCACACAGCGGTTACCTGAAAAAATTGCCGCTTGCGGTCAACCTGTTCGGATTTTTTCTCCGGGAATTGGTGGTGTCCAATCTGCGGGTGTTGTGGGATGTCATTACGCCCCGGCACATCAGCCGTCCGGGAATCATCGGGGTACCCCTCCGCGCTGAAACGGATATGGAGATATTTCTGGTGGCCAACCTGATTTCTTTGACTCCCGGGACACTCAGCGTGGACTTGTCCCCGGACCGAAGGATCCTGTATGTGCATATCATGTTTCTGGATGATCCGGACGCCGCCCGGGAAGCCATCCGAAACGGACTGGAAAGGCGGGTGTTGGAGGTGACGCGGTCATGACAGGCGGTGAAGTTTTTTTATCGATAGCGGGAAAGGTTTCCATCGGGATGATTCTGATCGGCATGGCGCTGGCGTTCGGAAGGCTGGTGGCAGGACCTTCCGGGGCGGACCGCGTTGTTGCCCTGGACCTGTTGTCGGTCCTGGTAATCGCATTTCTGGTGGCGTTTTCGATTCTGGCCGAGGAGGCCAGTTACCTGGATGTGGCGATCGCCTACGCCTGTATCGCGTTTCTGGGCACCATTTACCTCGCACGATTTGTTATGCGCGCTCCACGAAATGAAACCCGTCATACCCCGAGGGAATGCAACGATGACTGAATACCTGGTGGGAACGCTCATGCTGGCCGGCTCTCTGTTTTGCCTGGTGGCGGCTCTGGGCATTCTGCGGCTGCCGGATACCCTGACCCGAATGCATGCGGCGACAAAGGCTGGCACCCTGGGGGCGGGCCTGCTCATCCTTGCGGAGGCTTTCCACTATCAGGAACTGGGAATTTCCCTGCGTGCCGCGACGGTGATTGTTCTGTTGCTCCTCACGGCTCCGGTGGCGGCCCATCTGATCGGCAAGGCAACCTATCGCAGTGGTGTCCCCCTTTCCGACCGGACTTGGATCGATGAATGGGGATGCGGAAATCCGGATCCTGACGAGGAGCCTGATCCTGCCCAAGGGGGAACGATTCCATGACAGCCCGGCCGATGGGTCAGATCGGCGGATCGGGGAGCACCTGTTTTTCGGGATTGGCCTGGATCAACACCTTGTCTATGCGGTTGCCGTCCATATCGACGACTTCAAACCATGCGTTCCCATGCTGGAAACCGTCGCCGGCCCGTGGAATCCGTCCCATATGGTCCAGCAAAAAGCCTGCCAGCATCACCACTTTCCCGCCCATGTCGATTCCGGTTACCGCCGTCACTTCATCGGTCGGAACGTTGCCGTCGACCAGCCAGGATCCGTCACTCCGGCGGGTGATGGCTGGGCTGCTTTCCTCGCCGCGTTCCGGAAGATCTCCGGCAATGGCCTCCAGGATATCCGTGATCGTCACCAGGCCTTCCGTGGTTCCGTATTCATCCACCACAACGGCGATGTGGATTTTTTCTTTTTTAAATCGGTTGAGAAGCAGTAGGGCGGAGGTGCGGTCCGGAACGCATAAGAGGGGGGTGGTGATTTCTGAAAGCCGGACATCTGAATTACCGACCGTGAGGGAAACCAGGTGTTTGGTATGGACGAAACCGATCGGACGATCGATGGATCCGTTGCAGACCAATAAGCGGGAGTAGTGGTGGGATCCGACCAGGCGGATAATGGTTTCGGGATCGGATTCCACATCTACCCAGACGATGCGGGTACGGGGAGTCATAATAACCCTTACACTGCGGTCCGCGAGCCGTAGAACGCCTTCGATCATTGCCTGTTCCTGGGGCGCGAAAATTCCGGCCAGCGTTCCTTCAGCGATGAGGGATTTGACCTCGTCCTCGGTAACGGAGGTTTCCCTGCTTCCGCCCAGGCCGGCCAGTTTCAGAATGGTTTCGGTGGATACATGCAGCAGCCATACCGCCGGAGCGGCCGCCAGCGAAAGGACTGCCATGGGCTTGGCGATACGGGAGGCGATTTCTTCCGGATTGGCCAACGCGACCCGTTTGGGTACCAACTCTCCGATGATCAGCGACAAATAGGTGATTCCCACCACCGTGATTCCGATTCCGACGGAATTGCCATGGGGTGAAATCCCAGCAAAGGTGTTCAACCAAGCCCCCATCCGCTGCCCGATCGTGGCGCCGCTGAAAGCGCCTGCCACGATGCCGATGAGAGTGATGCCGATCTGCACGGACGAAAGAAATCGGCTTGGGTCGTTGATAAGCCGCAAAGCCGCTCGGGCACCGGAGTCGCCCTGTCCGGCCATCTGTTCCAAACGGCTTTTCCGGGAGGAGACAACGGCAAGTTCCGACATGGCCAACAGGCCGTTTATTGCGGTGAGGGACAGAATCGCAAGAATCTCGAGAAAAATGGGGAAAGGCCCTCCCATGGGGTGACGGTTTCGGGCTCCTACAGCCCACGGAAAACGCCATTCGGACGAGAGAAAACCTCAATTCGGTTCCGAAAACGGCTATTTTCCTTTCTTTTTTTAGACTATTCCTCGGGAGAATACAATCCCGTTTTTCCAGGGCCCCATCAAAGGCCTTCTTTTTGTCCAGGTGCGGGACGCCGTGTCCATAGACCGCGAACCCCACGGATATCCATGACCCCAAAGGCCGGAAAGCCTGACCCGCTTTTAATTCCCCCCACCCTGGCCCTCCCCCACCAGGGGCTGACAATTACCCACACATACGCCCATGTTACGGGCCATGTTTGAGTTGGGGAAGAAGGAAGACAACCATCGCAACAGCGGGTTCAAGTCGCTGTATGCCTCGCCATA
>CAZTKB010000211.1:0-6239 GCA_964614125.1 uncultured Desulfobacterales bacterium
ATGACGCCGCCCAGCGGGGATGGAAAGTGGCGCTCGTGGATCAGGGGGATTTCGGATCCTTCACTTCCTCCGCCTCCTCCAAACTGCTGCATGGAGGCATCCGGTACCTTCCCAAGGGACATCTGCACAAGGTCCGGGAATCCGCGACCGAACGGGCGCACTTTCAAAATATCGCCCCGCATCTGACCCGCTATGTGCCGTTTCTGATTCCGACCTTCCACGGCGGATTCATGAAAACCCGTTTTGCCATGATGATGGGCATGGCAATGTATGAGACCCTCTGCAGCGGCCTGAACCGGCGTATCCTCGACCCGGCCAAACATGTGCCGTCTTCCCGGTTTATGTCCCGGGCCGAGGTGATTCAACAGGTACCCGAACTCTCCGGATTGGAGGGCCTGACTGGCGCGTATGTCCTTCCGGAATCCCATATGATCAATTCGGAACGGATGACACTTGCGCTTGTCCATACCGTCGCCAGAAACTGGACGTTTGTCTCCAATTACGTTCGGGCCCAGCGCTTTCTGACACACAATCAGGCTGTCACAGGGGTTATGGCCAAAGACCTTCTCACCGGAGATTCCTTTGATATCCGTGCACGGATGACAGCCAACGCGGCCGGCCCCCTGATCCCTGCGTTGAACGAGCAGATCCCCGGCCTTCGCCTGAAAAAACAACCATCCGGATTTGCCAAGGGAGTTCACCTGGTGACCCGGGCCATTCATTCGGAATTCGCCATCACCCTGACCACCCGAAAAAAGATCGAAGGTTTGATCTCCCGGGGCGGGCGGCATGTTTTCATTATTCCCTGGCGGGGACACTCTCTGATCGGCACGACCAACACCTCCTTTCAGGGAGACATGAACCAGGTTCTGCCCACCCGATCCGATATGCTGGATTTCGTGGATGAAATCAACCAGTGCCTTCCCTCGGCAGGGCTGAAGCCCGAAGACATTCGGTTCTCCTGGGCCGGCCTCTACCCCTTGACCGCGTCGGAAATCAAAACCGATACTTACCAGGGAACCGGAGAATATCAGGTGGTGGATCACGGCCGCGAAAACGGCGTGTCCGGAATCGTTTCGGTACTGGGAGCCAAATATACGACCGGAAGGAAAGTCGCGGAAAAAGCTGCGGATCTGATCGAATCCATTCTGGAAACACCCAAATCTCCCTGCCGGACCTGCCAAGTTCCGCTGGTCGGTGGCGATATTCCGGACTGGGAGGCTTTTCAGGACAGTTGGCGAAATCGGGCTCTGGTGGGTTTTTCCCGGGACATCCTGGAAAATTTGATGGTTCTCTACGGGAACGAGATGGAAAAGGTACTGGCGACTGCGGCTTTCAACCCGTTCTGGAGGCAACAACTGGCCCCGGACCGGCCGACGATCGCAGCCGAGATTCGTTTTGCCGTAGAAGAGGAAATGGCCGTCCATCTGGAGGATGTGGTATTTCGCCGCACCGGGATCGGAACCGTGGGATACCCCGGAGAAAACGCCCTCGATACGGCGGCGGAAATCATGTCCGGCTTGCTGGGATGGAGCACCACCCAAAAAACCGAAGAACTCAACCGAACTCATCAGTCGTTCCCCCGGATTCCATGACTCATCCCTACGGTACCATGAAGCCGCAATCCGAAGATCGCATGCCCGTGATCCTCCATATCGCTCCCACGCCTTTTTTTTCCAACCGGGGTTGCCACATCCGGATCCAAAACGCCACCCGCGCCATGGACTCGTTTGCGATGCATCCGGTGGTGTGCACCTATCACCATGGTCACGATCCGGGGGGTATCGATATCCGGCGGATTCCACCCATTCCGGGATACCGGCAAACAAAGGCCGGATACTCACCATTCAAGTTTCCGGCCGATATCCTGCTGTTTTTTCGGGTGTGGAAAACGGCTCTTACGGAACGTCCGGCGGTTTTTCACGGGCACCTTCACGAGGGAGCCCTGATCGGATGGGCGGTAAACCTTCTGTTGCCGAGACCGATCCCCCTGGTGATGGATATGCAGGGAAGCCTTTCCGGGGAATTGGAGGCCTACGGCGCTTTTCGGTCCTTTCCAGCTGTCATCCGGCTGTTTCGCCTCCTGGAGAAATGGATATACCGAATTCCCAATGCCATCGTGTGTTCCTCGGAAAACAGCCGTGCCATGATCCAGTCCGATTTCGGCATCACGGACCGGGACGTGGAATTTTTGGGCGATGTGGTTCCGCCGGAATTTTTCCACACCCGGGAAAGATCGGAATCATCCCGGCGCCTGGGGATTCCGAAATCCCTCCCGGTTGTCATCTATACCGGGTCCCTGCTGCCGGCCAAAGGTGTACCGGTTTTATTGGAAGCCATGTTCCGGATCCTAAAACGGCGGAAAGACGTTTTCTTTGTTCTGGCCGGATATCCGGCCGACGAAGTTCGACAGATGATCCGGAATCGGGGACTGGAGGATTTCTGCCTCATTCCCGGAGAAGTGCCCTACCGGGAGCTGCCGGAATGGCTGGAGGCTGCCGATATTGCGGTAGACCCGAAACCGGAAGGATCCGGGGAGGCCAGCGGAAAGATCATCCATTACATGGCCGCGGGGTTGCCGGTCGTATGTTTCGATCTGCCGGAAAACCGGAGAATGGCAGGGGAAGCCGGATATTTCGCGGATCCGGGTGATCCGGATTCCTTGGCCGATACGATCGAAAAAGCGCTGGAAGACGGATCCGGCCGGAGGGAAAAGGGGCGTACGGCCCGAGCATCCGCAGAGGAACGCTTTTCCCGGACCCGATTGGGGAAAAAACTGGCCGCCCTGTACGAGCGGCTTTCCAATGCCGGACGGTAACCGGGATACGGGATTTCCCCGGATCAGTGGTCCCCTGGAAACCCAACCGGACAACAGCAACATACGAAATCTGTGGTAAGGAAACCGAAACACCTATGTGCGGAATCTGTGGTTTTACAGGCAACGATCCAGCCCTGATCGAAAAAATGACCCGGATCCTGTCCCATCGGGGACCGGATCAGGAAGGAACCTTTTGCTGCCCCGACGTGTCGTTGGGCCACCGGAGGCTCAGCATCATCGATCTCAGTGAACAGGGCCGGCAGCCCATGTGGAACGAGGACCGTTCGGTGGCGCTGGTCTTTAACGGCGAAATCTACAATTTTCAGGACCTTCGCCAGGACCTTCTGGCGCGCGGGCATCTATTTGTCAGCCGCTCGGACTCAGAGGTCATTGTTCACGGATGGGAAGAATACGGCGTGGATATCGTCCACCGGCTTCGGGGGATGTTTGCCTTCGCGATTTACGACGCGAACCACCATACCGTTTTCCTGGCCCGGGACCGGATCGGGATCAAACCGCTTTACTATACCGTCCGAAACGGCCGACTGGCATTTGCCTCCGAAATCAAAGCCATTCTGGAAGATCCTTCGATCGAACGCCGCCTGAACGCGCAGGCCCTGTACGATTACCTGGGTTTCGAATTCACCCCGGCCCCGGATACCCTGTTCGAGGGTATTTTCAAAATTCCTGCCGGCCATTACCTCCTGTGGCAAAACGGCCAGGCGCGGGTGGAATCCTATTGGGATCTGAAATTCACCGGGATCCATCCTCCTCTGACATTTGATGAGGCGGTGGAGCGGGAGCGGGAACTGTTGGATGAAGCGGTCCACAGCCACCTGATCAGCGATGTCCCGCTTGGCGTGTTCCTATCCGGCGGCCTGGATTCCAGTTCCATTGTGGCCATGATGCGCCGACATATCAGCGGACCGCTCAAAACCTTCACCATCGGGTATCCGGACAAGAGTTTCAGTGAAATGGATTACGCCCGGATCGTGGCGGATCATTTTCAGACGGATCACCAGGTTCTGATGCTGGACACGCTCAAACCCGATTATGTCGAAAAAGCTCTCTGGCATCTGGACGAACCGATGACCGATCTGTCCGCCGTCCCCTTGTATCTGCTGTGCCGACAGGCCCGGGAATATGTCACGGTTTGCCTGAGCGGGGAAGGGGGGGATGAAAGCTTTGCCGGGTACGACCGTTTCATTGCCAGCAGACTGAACCGGTGGTTCCAAATGATTCCCGGTTGGATGCGAAACGATGTCATCGGAAAACTGGTGAGCAGGCTTCCCGATCAGCCGCAAAAAAAAGGCCTGATCAACATGCTCAAACGCTTTGTCGAGGGAGCCCGGCTTCCGGAAGACGGCATGCATCTGAGATGGCAGTATTTTCTGGACCCGGAGATGGTGGATCCCCTGTTTCAGAAGGACTTTCAAAAACAATTCCGGCATGATCCCTTTTACCGGATTCGGGAGGCGGACAGGCGATGCGACGCGACGGATCCGGTCAACCGGGAAATTTATCTGGATATGCGGTTCATGATGACCGACAGCGTCCTGATGAAAGTCGACAAGATGAGCATGGCCAGCTCCCTCGAAATCCGGGTGCCCCTTCTGGACCACGTCTTTGTCGAATTCATGGCTTCTTTACCGGGAGACTGGAAACTGAAAAACCTGACCACCAAACATGTCTTTCGAGCCGCGCTGAAGGGTTTGCTGCCGGATCGAATCGTATATCGCGGCAAACAAGGATACAGCCTCCCGGTCAAAAACCTTCTCCGGGAGGAATTGAAGCCCTACATGACGGATCTGCTCCGGTCTTCACCGATTCTGAAAGAGACCATGAATATGGCCTATATCGACCGGCTCATCGACGAACACTGCCGGATGGTCCACAATCACAATCATATTCTGTGGGCCCTCATGAACGTCGCGATCTGGCATCACCGATTTTTTTGACATCATCATGCCATCCATCGGCAGACCGGGATTCTCCGGCCTTCGGTGGAAAAAAGGAGATACCATCTTGAAAATACTGGTTACAGGTGGAACGGGATTTACCGGAAAAGCCCTGGTACGCCGACTGGTGGAAGACGGGCACCGGGTCGTCGCCCTGGATTACAAGGAAGGGCTGAAAACGCAGGAGCTTCGGGAATGGGGAGCGGAAGTGGTCATCGGCAGCGTCACCGACCCGTCCGTAGTGCGGCAATCCATGAAGGGGGTGGAGGTGGTTCATCATCTGGCCGCGGCTTTTCGGGAGATGGATGTACCCAACAGCTATTATCACGAGGTGAACGTCGGCGGAACCGCCACGGTTCTGGAAGCGGCCTTTCAGGAAGGGGTGCAAAAATTCGTATACTGCAGCACCTGCGGCGTTCATGGCAACATCGACCACCCGCCGGGGGATGAAAACGCCCCGATTCATGCGGCGGACTACTATCAGCAGACCAAATACCTGGCGGAACCGATTGTTCTTGAATATTTCCAAAAAGGCATGAAAACCGTGATCCTTAGGCCGGCCGCCATTTACGGGCCCGGTGATCCGGAACGTTTTTACATGATTTTCAAACGGGTCGCTTCCGGCCTGTTTCCCATGTTCGGAGACGGAAAAACCTTGTACCATCCCTTGTATATCGACCACCTGGTGGACGCGTTCGTGTTGGCCATGGATCCGGACAAGGGCAACGGCCAGGCATACCTGATTGCCGATGAACACTACCTGGAGATTGAAGACCTCGTCCGGCGTACGGCCAAGGCTTTGGGAGTATCGGTCCGAATTCCCCACTTTCCCATTCTTCCGGTGATGATCGCGGGTCATATCTGCGAAAAAGTCTGCAAACCCCTGCGCATCTCCCCGCCTATTTTCCCCCGGCGGGTAGACTGGTACCGCCAGAACCGAGCGTTTTGCATCGACAAGGCCAAACGGGAACTGGGATACCATCCAACCGTGGACATCGATGAAGGGTTGAAACGTACTGCGGAATGGTATCGCCGGGAAGGCTACCTGTGATTCCATCTGACAGGGATGCCGGAATGTCCGACACGGTGGAAACCGCTCCAGAAACATCTTCCGGAAAGCCTGCCCGGAATCCGGAAAAAGCCAAGAAAAGGCACGGCCTGAAGTTCCGGATCTGTTTCGGGATCGGAACATTTCTTCTCCTGATCCTGCTTTTCGATCCCGCTGAAATCGCCCGGACACTGGCCGGAGCCGATCCGGCCTATACCGGCCTGGCTTTTCTCGGCTGTCTGATTGTGATGTTCGCCCGTGCCTGCCGGTGGCGGATCATTCTCACGGATATGGGGATTTCGGCGCGCTTCTGGCGGATCACCGAAATTTATTTCATCAGCAACTGGTTTGCCACGTTTCTGCCGGGCAGTGTGGGAGGAGACATCTACAAGGTCTACGGGTTGACCCGGGACGG
>CAZTKB010000212.1:0-6174 GCA_964614125.1 uncultured Desulfobacterales bacterium
ATCCGGCCAGGTTGTGGGAAAGACCAAAGGCCAATGCACCGATGGATGCCAGGACCAACAGGGTGGCTTCCACGCGTCGCGGACCGTAGCGATCCAACAAAAGCCCCAGGGGCAGTTGGGAGAGGGCGAAACTCAGAAAGAATGCCGCGGTCAAAAGACCCAGATCGGAAGGTCCGATTCCCAGTTCGGCCGTCAGCTCCGGCGCAATAACCGCGTTGACGATCCGAAACAGGTAGGATAGATAGTATCCCAGAGCAAAAGGAAGAAATACATGGATAAGAGGGCGTACCGGGCCGGCAGGCGACATGGGGTTCAGTTCAGTACGATGACAGCGTCAACCGCAACGGGAAAGCCGTTGTCGACGATCAGGGGATTGATATCCATTTCCTGGATATTCGGAAAAGAGGTCCCGATCTGTCCGATACCCATCAGAATATCCGCCAGCACCTTCCGCTTTACCGGGGGTTCTCCACGGAATCCATTCAGAATCATCTGGGATTTCATCCGATCGATCGCATCCAGGGCTTCTTCCCGGGAAAATGGTGCGACCAGGAATATCCGATCCTGAATTGCCTCCGCCAGAACGCCGCCGATCCCGCACATAACGCATGGTCCGAACTGGGGATCCCGGATCAGGCCGGCGATGAGTTCGGTTTTTCCCCGGATTTGTTTCTGAATAAGAATTTTGTCCTGGTTCCCGATAATTCGGCAGAGCCTATCCAATGCGTCCGACACATCGTCGGTGGATTTCAAATCCATATGAACCAGTTGATGCTCACTCTTGTGAACCACCCCCTGTACCAAACCTTTCAGTACAACCGGGAATCCAAGGTTTTCAGCAGAGGCCACAGCCTGTTCCTTGGAGTCGACAAGGTTTTCGGCGACCACTGGAATCCCGAAGGATTTCAGAAATTGTTTCGAAAAATATTCGTCAAGGACTCCATGGCCGAGTTGGATCAGCTTGACGGCGGGGTGGTTGGACGGGATCCACTTCTTTATCTGGTTGTGTTTACCGATGCGTTGTAACCAGCGATTCCGTCGGTACACGGCCTCGATACATTCCACAGAGCGGAACAACTCGCGGAATACAGGGACTCCGAGGGATTGCAGGTTTCGCTGGGTTTCCATGGCGTGTTCCCGGTCCCCCAGAAGCCAGGCGAAAACGGTTTTGCCGGCATTTCGAACCAGATCGATCATAGGTTCCATATTGAAGTTCAATGCAAATCCGCCGGAATACAGATGCATCAGAATTGCGTCAATGCCTGGATCCGAGCTGACAGCTTCCATGGCAGCCTGATAGGCTTTTTGACCTCCATGTTTTTCCACAGCCGGCCACAGGTCGATGGGGTTGGACACCGGCATCCATTCCGGAAACACTTCTCGGAGTTTTTTATGGGTAGATTCGGACAGGGAGGCAACCGACAGACCGGTTTCGTTCAAAAAATCGGCGGATACGATGCCGGCGCCTCCGCTGAATGTCAGAATGGCGGTTCTGCCCGTTGCTTGTGCCGGAACCTCGGGAAAACACGAGAGAGCCCGGCTGATATCCATCATTTGTTTGAAATCATGGGCTTCGATCACCCCAACTTGTGCCAGGGCATGAGAGGCAAGGATGCTGTCTCCGGCCATGCTCGCGGTGTGGCTCTGTGCGGCCCGGGCGCCGTCATCGCTTTTTCCGCCTTTCAGAACCACAATGGGTTTGGCGGAGGAGCGACATATGGAAAGAAACCGTTCTCCCCGAGAGATGGATTCCAAATAGAGGGCGATGACGCTCGTGTCCTTGTCGTCAACCAGATATTCCAGAAGTTCGCATTCGTCCACATCCGTCTTATTTCCAATGGAAAGGGCCTTGCTGAATCCCATGGTCCCATGGGTCATGGCGTCGATTAAAAAACCTCCGGCGAGCATCCCGCTTTGAACGATGAGCGACACGGTTCCGGGTAACAAGCCGAAATCCCATACGGTAGGGGTCAGAAAGGAAAAGACATGGCGGCGAACCGCGTCGACCACCCCCATGCAGTTGGGGCCCCAGATACGAATACCGGTTTCCTGAACAATTTGTTTCAATTGGTTTTGAAGAATGATACCGGTTTCTCCGGTTTCCGCAAACCCTCCGGATTCCACGATGACGCCGGGAATACTGCGAAGCGCGCATTGCCGAACAATTTCCGGAACCAGATTGGCGGGGACAAAAACGATCGCCAGATCCACCGGATCCGGAACCTGTGAAACGGAGGAGTAGCATGGCAAGCCGGATAGTTCAGAATATCGGGGGTTGACCGGATAGATGAATCCTCTAAAACCCTGTTGAAGATTGTATAAAATGGAAAACCCGCCTTTTTGCGGATTGTTACTGGCCCCGATCAGGGCGATGCCCTGGGGTTCAAAAAAAAATTTCATGTGGTTGGCTCAAGTGGAATGGATAATGAATGAATGTCAAAAAGTGCTGTACAACTCTTAAAACTAATCCCGAAGTCATCAAAATGTCAAGGAGAAAACAGGGCAAAGAATTCGGATACGGCACTCGCTGGCGGATCGGACAGGGAGGAATTCCTCCGATAACCAAATTTGATGAACTCGTACAAAGTCAAAATTCAGATGGCTTTGAAAAAAGTCCGCAGGCAAGGCGCGCAAATCCTGAGGAATGAGGTGTACTTATGCTACGCCGCAGTGACGAAGGATGCAGCGCATCGCGGCATCCGGACTTTTTACGAAGCCATCAAATTTCTTCGAAGGATGCCACCATAAAGATCGATTGACATTGGGTGGAATTCTGCATTACATCGATTCCAGGATCCCAGCCGATCCAAACCGTTTCCGGCCGGAAAACGGACATGACCCATGTGGTGGGAAAATATGACGTATACGTTTCTTGGGCATTTGTCTCCAGACGACCCATTGTTTGATTATCTTCAGCATCAGATAATGCCCCAGGCCGGTTTTTACGAGGCCGACGCCGGATACCGGGTGTTTGCTTTCCCCAATTGCCGGAATGTGTATCTGTATGAAAACACACACGGTGGGCCGAAAGTAGTCGGAAAGTTTTTTCCATTCCAGGGGAATCATTCGGCCCGGTGTCCGGGCGAAATTGAATTCAATAATCTTTCTTTTATCCGGAGTCTGGGTTTTTGTAATCCGCCGTATTTGATTGTGCGTCCTTTTGGATTTCATCCCGGTATCGGACAAGTGTTGATCCTGGAATACCTGGAGATGCAGACTGCCGGATCGGTGATTCTGGATGCGATCTATCGTGGAAAAAACAGACGTCTGTACCGGAAACTCACGCTCTTTGCCGCTATCCTGGCCGAGCTTCACAATCGGACGGCAGGAGACTGGACCGTCGATTTTGACGAACGCGCCGGCCATATGGAACGGCTGCTTCGCTATCTGGTTGATAAGCGGGGAATGACTGACTCGATGGCCGGAATGTTTCAACGATTCCGCGAATCCTGGAGAAACAGACCCGAGATGTGGGGGGATCGGCGTGTCGTGGTCCACGGGGACGCCACCCCCTCCAATATCCTGTTCGGAAGGGGAAGTGTGGTGGCCATGATCGATCTGGAACGGATGAAGTGGGCCGACCGGACCTTGGATCTGGGAATGGCAGCCGCTGAACTGAAACATTTCTTTTTTCGTGCGACCGGAAATCCCCAGGCGGGTGAGCCTGCGATCCACCACTTGATTCGGGAATACTGCAGCCATTTTCCTGACCGGGAGGCCGCTTTTTTCTCGATCACCCGCCGATTGCCCTTTTATATGGCGGTGACCCTTCTGCGTATTTCCCGAAACGGTTGGGTGGATCCGGATTACCGGTTCCGTCTATGGGAGGAAGCCTGTCGAATCCTGAGGTGAAGCCATGAAAATTCGAGGAATTCTTTTTGATGTCAATGGGACGCTGATCGATATCCATACCGAGGAGTGGAGCGATGAAATCCATCGAAACATCAGTTGTTTTCTGATGTATGAGGGCATTTCCCTAACTCCTTTCGAGGTCCGGGAACAATATTACCGGATCATGGACAGGCAACGGATGGAAAGTGGAGAGACCCATCCGGAATTTGATGCCGTCACGGTGTGGCAGGAAATTATCTGCCTGGCCACTGGAAAACCCGGCGGTCGGGCCACGCCCCATCAGGCATATATGGCCCGTTTTCTGGCGGAAATGTACCGCAGTCTTTCCCTGCGTCGATTGCAACTGTACCCGGATGTCATTCCTGTACTGGAATCTCTGGCGGGACGGTACAAGCTTGCCGTTGTTTCCGATGGCCAACGGGCCTGGGCCGTGCCGGAAATGCGTGCGACCGGTGTGCAGAAATTTTTTGCACCCATGGTGATTTCTGGAGATTATGGTTTCAGAAAACCGGATGAGCGCCTGTTTGACATAGCGCTCTCAGAACTTCGACTCTCCGCGGACGAAGTGATATTTGTCGGAAACGATATGTATCGGGATGTATTCGGGGCCGGCAGGCTGGGAATCAAAACCGTTTTCTTCTCCTCCAATCAGGGGAAAAAGGAAATGGAGGGGGTTAGTCCGGACTACATCATCTATCGGTTTTCAGAGCTGAATTCGGCCATTGAATTCCTGGAGAATTCCTGAAACAAGATGGCCGCATTCCTATTGGAATGCGGCCATGCCGTCATTCAATACACCATATTCACAACCAGGTTATTATTTTCCGAAAATTTTGGAAATACTTTCCGCCTGCGGGTGGGCATAGATCAGAATCAGTGCGATGACGAGCGCGTAAATACAAAGCGACTCAATCATGGCCAGACCGATCAGCAGGGTTACGGTCACTTTACCGGAGGATTCCGGGTTTCTGGCAATGCCTTCCACAGCGGACTTGAGGCCGATACCCTGAGCGATACCGCAACCAAAAGCTGCCACTGCAATGCCGAAACCGGCGGCCGTGACGCAGGCGATGAAGAACTGTAATGCTTGAGCTTCCATGTGATTCCTTTCCTCCTATGTTGAATGTAATGACTGAGGGGCTTCTTCCATGAACCCCGGGATACACGATGATACGGATACTTCTATATTCGGTCCGGCGTCTGTATCAATGGGCGTGCTCCATAGCGCCGGTGAAATACATGATGGACAGCAGAAAAAACACGAATGCCTGAACCAAAGCGACGAAAATACCCAGCGCCATAATGGGAAGGGGGGCGAAGAATGCGCCGGCCAGAGCGAACAGAATTCCCAGAACCAGTTCATGCCCCATCATATTCCCGAAAAGCCGGAAAGACAATGACAGTATTCTGGCAACATGGCCGATCACCTCGATCGGGAAGATAATGGGAATCATCCACCATACCGGCCCGAGGAAGTGTTTGATGTATTTCACACCGTGATATTTCACTCCGATGATATGGGTGAAAACAACAACGGTAAGGGCGCAAGACAGTGTGGTATTGAGGCTGGCGGTCGGCGGGAAAAAACCGGGTACCAGACCGATCAGGTTGCAGGAAAAAATATAAATGAAAATGGTGGCGATCAGCGGGAAAAGCCATCGGCCTTCCTCTCCCGTGATGTCGATCATGAAATCCTCGATACCCGAGATGAGAATTTCAAACACATTCTGTCCTTTGGTTGGAATCAGGCTGATTCCCTTGGCGGCGAGAAATCCCAGACCGATCAGAAGCGCCATTACCACCCAGGTATAGATGACATGCGGATAGGAATGGGCAAAGTGGGAAAGCCCGATCATCTCGAAAATCTTTACAAAAAACAGATATGGATGTTCCACCTTATATTGCCTCCTTGCAGAAAAGAAGTTTGGTGATTTCCCGGACAGTGGCCGTCATGATACTGGCGACGACAACCGAAAGCCCGATAAAAAGCCCCAGCGGATGTACAAAATGGCCGGCGATGAGAATGAATATGATCACGCCGCTTACGATGAATCGCAGGTAGTATTTGGCCAGAATGACGTTATGGGATTGTATGAAGGGAGGTGTAAGCGATTTTTTGAGTGTTCGGGACAAGAGGTGGAAATTGACCGTGACGATCAGTCCGCCGCTGATGATCCCCAGAAACATTTCCGATGTGGTCAGCAACAACCCGCCTACGCTCACCGCCGCAAACAACAGCCAGTTGGTGCGGGTGACGAAGTTCAAAACGCGCTGCTGTATTTCCAGATTGTTCAATATAGCCGCCATATCACCGGTGTAACG
>CAZTKB010000213.1:0-6163 GCA_964614125.1 uncultured Desulfobacterales bacterium
CTTACCCTCCTGCCTCTTCGCCGAGGATCCCGGCGAAGAGGTCTCCAGAAAACTGAAAAATTCCCAATCGCCTCTCCCGCAACCGATTGTAAACTTATAGCACGTATACAGGTACGGAATGACATGCCGGTACCATATTTTTTTATATGTAAATTTTATAGTATTTTTTTATTGTATTTCTATTTAAATTATGTCAATTCTATTTTTCATTTTCCGGAAAGTGGATTAGGTAGATGGAGTTGGATCGGACGCAGACGGTCGGGTGCCGATAGGTCTGGAATCGTTTCAGGAAACAACATGGAGGGGTAACACCATGGATCTGAAAGAATTCTCCCGAATCGCCCAAGGCAAGGACTATATCACCGGTTACTTCCGAAATCAGGAACTGGTGATGGAAGGGGTCCGGAAAAATGTCCGGGGCCGCTTCACCCAATGGCGGATTCGATCCCTGCAGAAAAAACATTCCCTGCCCGGTTGGGATCCGAAACTGGTCCGTTCGGGATGTAATCATTCCATCCGCCAAGGATTTCTCCAGGCAATCCGGGAACAATACGGCTCGTATATCACGGCTATGGTGAACGACAAATGCCGCATTCTCTCGTCATACCGGGAATTGACTTCCGGCGAGGTTCAATCCGCAGTCACCCTGGCGGACCGGATGCAAGTGGAGACCGAGAACCGGAAAACCGTGAACCAATTCCTGACATCCGTTGCCGAAAACGATCCGTCCGCCGTTCCCCCCACTCTCTATGACCGTATCGGAAAAGAAAAAGGCGCTCTTCTTCTGCAGGGACTGACCCGGAAAACCATGGAAAAAGCGGCTCTCTCCCCGGGCGGCGTTGTTCCGGCAGAGGAACTGGAAATATCCGTCAAAACCCGATACAGGTCTCTGGTCCGGGACATGCGGCAGGCCCTGTCCGGACTGCCGGATCCGGCGGAATGGGAAAAGACGTTTCTGCAGAAGATGATGCTGGATCCGTCGGTTCTGGATATCCCGGAGTCCGAAAGACCCACCCTGTTTTCCATGCTCATCCAGCAATATGGGATAAATCGCCGGGAATTCAGCAAGGATGAGGTTGCCCGATTTACCTTGAGTGTAGACTCATTCTGCCGTGAGTTTTTTGGGGTCACCAAACAACCGAAGGACGGAATAGACCGTGTGAAGACGCTCTGGAATTCCCTGTGGCGCATACACCAGCTCCGGTGGAAAACAGCCCGGGAACTGGTACAACGATATCCCTCGGAGAGAAGTTACCTGGCCCTCTACTTGAAATTCACCCATACGGAGTACTGCATCCTGCCATTCGACTACTATCTGCCCTATTTCCGCCTGATCCGGGATAGCGTCCCGTTTCTGATACAACAATCCCGGGACAAAAAAACAGCGGTCACCCCCGGAAATGCCTGGAATTGGCTTTTCCCATTCCGACCCATGCAGCCCCTACCGAAACACGAGTATGCCTTCTGGATGCTTGCCAATCACAGAGGCAGGGATTTTCGAGGTCCTTCGGTCTGTGCCCCAACCGTTGCCGCCACTCCCGTTTCTCAGCCTCTCCAGCCTCAAACAGCCGTGGCGGTTATCCCCAGTCGGACCTCTACAGAGAGAGATGAACTGGGCCACCGTTTGGAATATATGATTGCGCTGATGGAAAAAACCGTCATGGACCTCGGTTCCCGATGGACATGGTACGGCCATAGCCGAACGGTGACGGATCTGATCGACAGCCAGGCAAACGAAAAAAAAGAACTTATCGCCAGTTTTCTCGTACAAAAAAAATACCAGTCCTGTGTCAACCCGATAGGATTCAACGACGCGATCCTGGCCATGGTCAATTTCTGGGTGTTCGCCGGAGAACTGGCTAAACAATACGGGTGTTCCATCTATCTGAAACTGCCTGCATCGAAAGACGATATGTTCCAGGATTTTCAATATCGTTTCGATAATCGAAAGGAATTACTCCGAGCGATGCCGGATCGTAAATATGCCGTGTTTAATCTGGGCAACCAAACGGAGACGCAAGAAAAGTTACGGGAAAGGGTTACGGATATCGTTTCCCATTTGGACCGGTTCTGTACGGAAGCCTATATATTATATGCCCCGTCGGATATATCCCTGGATGACCCCTTCTTCAAATAAAAAAACACCCAACCAAACAGGATTTCGGAGGAAACACATGGGTCAGATATTCAGCCGCATCCATTCCGTATCGCCCACCCATCGCACCACGGAGCCCGACCGGTACCGACCGGCGCCAAACCAGAGAAGGCTTCCGGTGGATGTCCGTGTTCCAAGGCAAAGCGATTTGGTGATCACCACCAACCCGAAACTACCTAAGGAAGTCTGGAGACAACATCCCAGGGCCAATCGGGCCGATCAGTCTCCAAGCCTGATTTTTCGAATCAGCCGAGCGTCTTTTCCCCACCGAGATAAAAGAGTTCTCTCAACCAATCAGGACAAGTCGGCCAAACAGGATATCACCATGCTGACATTGGATCCGGCGGAATTTCCCAGGCATTACTCCGGTCGGGAAACACCCTGTTGCAGGCCGTTTGAGGTCCATCCTGATATTTACCATCCGACGTTGCATACCATGAAGGCCAATTGGGGGGATATTTCGGAAGACAGGGCAATATCCAGAGAGGATTTGATTGGTTACCTTGGATACGCATCCATATGCCAACTACCGGGCCGTGACCTGCCGGCCTGGTGCCGACACCTCGAACTGGCGGATACCCGCACTATCACCAATCTGATTCCATCTGAATTGTTCGGCCCCCGGTTCAAAGCTAAAATAGGCGGAATTGCGGATCGCCAGGAACAAATCCTGGTATCGTTCTATTGGGACAGCCTATCCGAACAAATCGTCATGGCCCTGTGCACACTTCAACCGGATCCGCCGCCCCCTCCATTGATGAGCGCCATCGATGGGAGTTACCTGTTGTTTGTATCGGAAATCATCGCAATCATGAAAAACCATCGGGATCCGAGAACCAAAGAATCTTTCCAGTTGATGATCGTCGGACAGGGTGAAATGGGGAAATTGGCGGCTGTGTGCGGTACGATAAATCAAGTGCCGTTCCGGGCTTTCAATCCGACCCGCCTCAGTGAGCCGGAATATCTTCAACTGGATGCCACAGGCGCCCGACAATGCGGAGAAACCATTATCATCGAAAGCAGCAGGAGCGATCCGCGGCATCCGAACGTGTCCAAACAGGAGAAAAAATGGTTGATGGCGGCCGGAGGATTTTTCCTGGGTAAAATCCTGCTGATTCCCAAGGAATACAGATCCCGGGAGGGTGGTGCCCATGCCAACCGCCCTGATCTGTTTCTCCGGGGCATTCTGGATGAAACCGACCCGAATCAAAATTCGGTAATCAGCCAAAAGATGCTTCCCGACATCCAAAAACCGAGGCAGCTTGTAACCGGGTTGTCCAAGGATTTACCGAAAGTGTTGGACAACCAGATATGCTGTGACACCCATTTTATGGCCCGCAACGGCGGCTCAAAGGGAATCCACCGGGTCTTGGTCGAGCAACGCCTGGGAGTACCCGTATCGACTGTACTTCCGACCCTTTCTCTATTGCCGGATCGTGATTTGAATCATTTTCTGCATTGGATATATTCCGGACAATTTGTAGAGGGGGGAAAGGCATCAGACCTGAAAAGAATATGCCGCTGCATGGGTGTCGATATCGAACCCAGATTATCTCCACAATGCTTTGTCTCGGACATGGATGCACTATATTCTTCCCGAGTTGCCACCCACGATTTCACCATCATAAGTGTTACCGGAAAAACCTTCCCGGTGCATCGTTTTGTTCTGGCGGCAAGGTTTGATGTTTTCTATGGCTTATTCTCCTTCTCCACAGACCCTTCCTCCACACTCCAGGACAAATCCTGCATTTCGGATAAATCCTGGGAATTTCTGATCCGGTATATGTATCTGGGAGAGTTCGATATGGGACTGTTGAAAAGACAGATCGATGTGGAAGCCATGCTCAAATCGAACTGGGATTATTTCCAGCTTCGGGATGATGACCTCAACCTTCTTTTCCCGGACGCCCAATAAACCGCCCCACCGATTCGCTGCCGAACATTACCACGGAACGTGGTACTTTGACAGACCCGTGTGATTTTGGCGAAATGGGGTTGACGAAACAGCCATTCTGGTGAATAAATGTTGGAATGACGAACTATCATTCCAACATTCACCGGAAACAGGGATACATCGGATAACCTCATGGAAAAACATTCCAAGGGACCGTTTTTTATTCGGTCTAAAATCTGGTTTGAAGACGAATCGGGTGAGGTGATTTTCGGCCTTGGGCGATTGAAAATGCTGGAGGCTATTCAGCGGCACGGCTCGATCCAGGCAGCAGCCAAGGAACTCAAAATGAGCTACCGGGCCATGTGGGGGCGGATCACCGCTACGGAAAACCGAATGGGTAAACAACTCCTGACACGCAACATCGGCGGGAGCTCCGGCGGCGGATCCACCTTGACACCATTTGCGAAAACCCTGGTGGAACTGTACCGGGATATCCATGCACGCGTGGCTCGGGAAGCCGACCGGCTTTTTGAGGAAGAATTCATACCCAAAATATCCGGACCTCCAGTTACCTGACCCGAAACAGAACCCGATACCGTCGACAACCCAAAACAACCTTTGAAGTCGTATGGAAAAAGGAGAGGGACTCCCGCAGGTCCTGCAGTCTGTCTCATCTTCTTGTTTCCGGAAACTCGCTAGGATTTCCGGATCGGATTGGCAGGAACCAGATTTTGAGACAATTTCAGCTGTTGCCGAGCCTCCCGTTTGGTCAGATCTTTCACCGCCATCCAGGCATCACGTGAATGGGAGCGAAATGTCAGCGCACCGGGTTTCTTTTCCCACTTGTATATTGTTTCGGGCCTGACACCAAGCAGGGAGGCGAATTCTTTGGGTGTCATGTTGAATTTTCGCCGCAGCCAGTAAACATCTTTTCCCGTCACCATGTCCCCATCATCCGAAGGAAATGACCGCGAGGCGCCGTCTGAATCCAGTCGCGATTCAAGAATTCGACCGGCATGTCCTTCGCCTTGGCGGGGATCAGGTTTTCGCATAGACCGGTTCATAGTCTGGGGCTCCATCTCTTCGGGACGGACGCTTTGAATAAATGCCGGGATCGATTTTTTTGGATTCCGCGGAGGAACGATATACACGGATTTCGAATCTTCAATCTCGATATCGAAATAGTCATCCAGAACATGCTCATCAATCCGGTTTTGCTTTCCGGAATCCATCGCAACCCCGGCCGCCCCAATCTCCCCGGTGACGAGTTCGTTGGGGTTCATTCCCCGCAAATTAAAAAGTATCTCCGGATTCTGGTCCAGCCTGACGGCCACCCCATACAGGGCTGCGGCAGCATGTTTACACATTCCAGCCCAGTCCGGACAATCACATCGGACTTCGATTTCCCGGAATAAGGGAAAGAGCCCGTTCTCTTTGTCCGTAACGATAGACTCGACATATTGGTTCAATCTGCCTTGCAGCAGTTCCTCCCGTGAATGAATCCGCCCGGCGCATCGTTGTTTCAGATCTATCCATTTGGTCCAGGGAATCGGCAGGGCATATATTTCGACCCGAACCAGATCCGTGTCGCATACCAGCGCCCGGATGATCCCTGTTCCAACCTCCAGATGGCGGACTGATCCGCTTCGAAGAAGGGTCCGGCCGACGGGCAACCGTTTTTCCGGATCGCTGAAAGAACCCAGATGTTTATACCAGGCCTTTCCCCAGAATGTTTGTGGGACAGCCTCTTTGGCTACTTCCACGGGCCGCAGAACGACTCCTTGTCGGGACAGTTCCTTCAGCTTTTTTTCCGCCTGTGCCCGGCGGGCACGAACGGACAGATACGGTTGAAAAGTGTCCTTCCGGCAGGCGTGCTTAACTTTTCCTGACGAAATTGTTTATAGTGGAGCCATCACCTACACACCGGGGAGGATGGCCCATGATCGATACCGATACCGCAGCTGATACAACCATTGAAACCGTCGCTCAGAGCTTCGCGTCGTGGCGTTTGAGCCGCAAAAACCGCCAGGAACCGATCCCGCTTCATCTTTGGCAGGCCGCGGCAAAGTTGTGCAAAACCCACCGGATCAGCCATATCTGCCAAAGACTGCGGC
>CAZTKB010000214.1:0-6163 GCA_964614125.1 uncultured Desulfobacterales bacterium
GGGGAATAAGATGCACGCCTTTCCGCCGGAAAGCCGGAGCAGAGAACCCATTCCGCATTTCACGCAGGAAAAGCAGTCTGTGACAATGTTTTTACCATCTCCTCCCGGTTCGCGGCTTGACGCGCCAGGAGTTGGCCGATACTATTCCGGCCATGAACCATCCGATCCCATACCGGCATGACACCTACCACACCCCGCCCGGATCCGAGTCCCGGCTGAACGGATGGTTTCCGTCGATCGCTCTGTACCGGCGGTTTCTTCCCCTGATAATCCGCGCCGGCCGCAAGGCACGCCTGGGACAATATGGTGACAACGACTGGATCCAGGACAGCATCCGGGTTCTTGGCATGCTGGAGCAGATCGGCGTCCAATTCCACATCACGGGAATGAACGTCCTTTCCCGAATCGAAACACCCTGCGTCATCATCGGAAATCACATGAGCACCCTGGAGACCGCCATCCTTCCCGGTATCATCCAGTCCCGGCGTCCGGTCACGTTCGTGGTCAAGGAAAGCCTTCTGAACTATCCCGTATTCGGTCACGTCCTTCGATCCCGTGAGGCTATTCCCGTGACCCGGAAACACCCCAAGGAGGACTTCAAGCGGGTGCTGGAACTGGGAATGGAACGACTGTCCCGGGGGATATCCATTATCGTCTTTCCCCAGACCACCCGGGTACAGGTTTTCGATCCGGCCGGTTTCAACAGCATCGGCGTCAAGCTGGCCCAGAGGGCCGATGTGCCGGCTGTCCCACTGGCCCTTTGGACCGATGCCTGGGCACAAGGCGCCCTGATCCCGGACCTGGGTCCCATCGATCCGGGCCGACCCGTGTATTTTTCCTTTGGTGATCCGATCCGTG
The DNA here is from genome assembly GCA_964614125.1 of uncultured Desulfobacterales bacterium. Lineage (GTDB taxonomy): Bacteria > Desulfobacterota > Desulfobacteria > Desulfobacterales > Desulfatirhabdiaceae > UBA4064. The sequence continues at coordinate 859 of CAZTKB010000214.1, forward strand.
TCCCCTCCAAATCCACCCTGGCTCACCAGGAAGTCCTTGACTTCATTCAAAGCCGGCTTTCGGAATGGAACCCAAGCGGAAACCCTAAACCCGAACTATCTGACCACGCCATCGGAAAAACCCTCCTTGCCAGGGAACCTGGAGGAAGATAGGCCGTCGGCAGGGCCTCATTCCCTCCGAAACTCTTTTATTCTTATCTGTTGTGATGTGTTCCGCCATCCGCTATAATCGCGCGGGCAAATGGAACGATAGGGTATCATGGCGGATTTCATATCAAAAACAGCTCCGGTCCCTTCCCCTGAAACGGCGCGCACCACCAACCGGCGTTTCCTCCAGCAAGTATTCCGGCTGGCCGGAAACTATTGGAGGTGCGAGAGATGCACCAAGGTTCGTGGGATGACTTTGCTGCTGTTCCTGCTTACCGTTGCCCAAGTTGGGCTTACGGCTTGGAGCAACTACTGGCATCGGGCCTTATTTGATGCACTGGAACAGCACTCGGTCCAGGGGGTTATTCTCCAGGTCGCCATATTCGCACTGATTTTCACGGTGACCATCGCCGTTACGGCGGCACATCTGATTGTCAAACGCTGGCTGCAAATCGACTGGCGTTCCTGGCTGACCGGACAGCTGATCGACAAATGGATGGATGAAGGGCGCCACTACCGGCTGCTGTTCACCCCCGGTGAACATGACAACCCGGATCAGCGCATCGCGGAAGATATCCGGATTGCGACCGAAGTCGCCATCAACCTGGCCCATTCGCTCATTTTCTCCGTCATGATCATGGGTCTGTTCATCGACATCCTGTGGCAGGTATCCGGGTCGATCGCGGTACCGGGCACCAATGCCCAGGTTCCGGGATATATGGTTCCGCTGGCGTTTCTGTATGCCGCCCTGGGAAGCGCCATCGGCTGGATGCTCGGCCGCCCCCTCGTACGGGCCACCAATATTCTCCAGACCGCGGAAGCGACGTTTCGCTTCGGTCTGTCCCGGGCAAGAGAAAACACGGAAACCATCGCCCTGATTCGGGGAGAGCCGTACGAGCGGAGCTCGTCTCTGTCCCGGTTTCGGCAGGTCATCCAGGCATGGGATCGTCAATCCCTGGCCTTCATGGGACTGGTGTCGTTCAGTACGGCCTACGGTGTCCTGTTACCGGTTTTCCCGATTCTGGTGGCAGCCCCGCAGTATATCAGCGGAGCCATGTCACTGGGAATTCTGATGCAGGCCGCCCAAGCGTTTCAGCGCCTGACATCCGCCCTTTCCTGGCCGGTGGACAACATCGGTGAAATCGCCCGGTGCCGCGCCTCGGCCGAACGCGTGATGGCCCTGCATGAAGCCATCCGCCGCCTGGATGCCAACGCGCAAACCCCCGGCATCTCACAGATATCAATCAGCCGATCGGAACGATCCCGCCTCGTCATCGAGGATCTGTGCATCGCCGAACCCTCCGGCCGTCTTCTGCTGGAGCATTTTCATGCCAACATCCGCCGTGGGGAACGGGTATTGATCACGGGGGATTCGGTGGTTACGAGCACCCTGTTCAAGGCGATCGGGGGGCTTTGGCCTTGGGGAAGCGGGCGAATATGGTTGCCGGGGTCGGGAAACATGCTGTTTGTGTCTCAGCAGACCTTTCTGCCGGAAGGAGTGTTGCGGGATTCGATCTGCTATCCCCACCCCCCGGACGCATTTCCCACCGCCACCATCCGGCATGCGCTGGAATGTGCCGGCCTGGCATGGCTGGCGCCGCGTCTGGAGGAATGGGACAACTGGGAACAGGTCTTGGCCCAACGGGCGCAACAGCGGGTGGGCATTGCCCGCATCCTGCTGCAACAACCCACCTGGGTGTTTATGGAAGAAGCCACCGACTCATTCGATCTCAAGGGAGAGCAGTTGATCCTGGAAATGCTTCGCCGGGAATTACCCAACACCACTTTGCTCAATATCAGTTTCCGCCAGGAGCTGAAAAAACTCTATCACCAGGTGTTGGTTGTAAACCGGGTGCGGGAAACCAAAATGCTGTTTAACGGGCGCCGCGGCAACGGAATGATTTCTCAATAAAAGCGTGACGGCAGCCAACCCCGTTTAACACTCTCCCGGAAACACCATTCCGGAGTCGTCTCCGTTTTATAGCTCCAGAAAAACCAGCCGAAAAATGTTTCAAACGCCAGCAACTGGGCGGCGGCATACCCGCGATAGGAAACATCCTTGCGGAAATCGTCCATTTTCGTGAGCGCGTAGTCATACGGCCCTTCAGCCCACAGGGAGACCACCTCCAGGTTCAACCCCAGGCTCCATTCCCCCACGATGGCCGGAAGCATCAATTCGTTCCAGATATCTTCGGATTCCTTCCGCCACAGGTTGCCCGCTTTGTCCAAGTGCCCGTGGATATCCATTTCAATATCGGCCCGGTCGAAACATTGGTAGCGATGGATGTCGAAAACCACGTTTTCAAATTCCGGCGGCTGCAGAAACCCCAGGTATTCCCGATGGGAACGGAACCCGTCATGGAAGATGACGGCGACACGGTCCGGAGACGCGTGCTGCCGAATGGCATCATAGCCCTTCAGATAGTATGCTTTCAGGATGTCGGTCGGAACATCCCAGCGGGGTTCGTTGAGCATTTCGATGGCGACAAGAGCCGGGGCGGATCCATACCGGCCGGCCAGGTTCCGCAACACCTCGACCGAATGGTCGATGTATTCCGTCTTTGTGTGCCACTCGCAGACATCCTTGATGCCGCCGTTGTCAAACCCGTTCTGACATCCCGGAGCGGCGTGAAGATCCAATACTACCCCCAGCCCGCATTCCGCCGCCCAGTCCATGGCGTTGTCCAGCACATCGATCCCGCCTTCGACAAACGGGTACGGATCGGTCCCGTATTTGGGATGATAGGGGTAAGGGGGCCCGAAAATCCAGTGACCGACTGGAATCCGGACCGCATTGATACCCACGTCCGCGATCCAGGAAAAATCGTCCCGGGTGACAAAGCGGTTCCAGTGACCCCGCAGTCGCTCCGATGCTTCCGCACCCAATTCCGCACACCAGGTGGTTTCATCCGTTGCATCCAGTCCGGCAAACAGGCTGGGAGTCATCCATTTTTCCAACAGCAGCCAGCCTCCCAGGTTGACTCCGCGCAGGTGGGCAAGCTTGTCCGGCAATTTAGGCGCTGTCATAACGGCATCTCGCAATCCCGCCGGCCGGGTTCGAAAAGCGGCGGGCCTGCCGACGGAATCGAACCCGCTGCCGGAAACAATAGTTTCATGATCCGTAACGCCGCCCCCCGACTTATTCTGACCAGAAGATCCGGCAGGGGAACGGGTTTTTTATATTGATGTATGGGGGTAATTGCAATACAAAATCCTGATGAAACCGGCTACCTGCGCCATCCCCCGTTTGACAGGAGACCCGCTCATGCCATCCCCTTTGGAGACAAACAACCGGCACCGCCACGACAACCGACTGCCCGTACACCCGGGAATACCGGGGAAGCAGGCTTTCTGGAATGTTTTTTCGACCATGGGTTTCATGGTTGCCCCGGCATTCGATCTGCCGGAAGTTCCGGGCTCCACGCGGTACCGTTTTCGGATAACTCCGGAAGACGGGTCCGGTTCCCTGGATTTTGACGCCAAAACCCCTTGGACACCCTTGTCTGCGGTGTGGGAAGATATTCCGGTAGGATTTGCGGAACTGACCGTGACCGGGATGGATGGAAACCGGGAAACCGGAGTATCCGGAACCCGGAAATTCTATCGGAAAGCGGGGTTTGAACGTCGGCAGACAACCGCGGTCTGCGGATACCGGGAGTGCGGCATCTTAAAACTCCGGCATCTTTTCGCTTCTCCGGAAGTGGTATATTGGCTGGATCATGGTTCCCCGAATCCGGCCTACGAATATTACTGCTATCCCAGTAAAATGATCACCGCGGTGTTGAGCGGCCTGACCCGGGCCAGCCGGTTGTTTCCCCCACTTCGGGCGCAGGCGCTCCGGATGGCCCAAAACGCGGCCGATTTTCTGATCCGGGCCAGCTTTCCGGCAGATTCTGTGTACCCGTACCTGCCGCCCACCTACCGGGGGGACAGCTGGTCCGCCCGGGGCCGGAATGATATCGTCATGATGGTATATCCTCCGGAAGCGGCCATGGGATACCTGGATCTCTATGACGAAACGCTCGATGGGCGGTATTGGACGGCCGCATGGCGTATCGCGGACACCCTGTCCCGAACCCGTCGAGAAAATGGCACTTGGCCGCTCCAGATCCGACCCGCTACCGGTGAGGCGGTTACCTCCAACGATCTGATCCCGATCGAAACCGTCCGCCTGTTCCAGCGATTGGAGAATCAATATGGCATCCAGGATTATCAATTGGATCGGCAGGCGGCATTGGACTGGATTTTCGCCAACCCGGTTTGCACCTTCAACTGGGAAGCGCAGTTCGAGGATGTTCCTCCCGGAAAGCCATATACCAATCTCTCCAAGGGCCAAGCCTGTCATGTGGCCCGCTTCCTGCTCGAAAACGCCTCCGACCACCCGGAATACACCGATCCGGCTCTCGAGATCATCCGCTTTGCCGAGGATCAGTTTGTGGTGTGGGCCCATCCGAATCCGGAACTCCAGCCAGACGGATGGCCTTTGCCCTGTGCGTTGGAGCAATATTCCTGGATGATGCCCATCAATGCGAGCGCCTCGGATATGATTCAAGCGTGGGCCGCCGCTTTTCATCGCACCGGAGAAGATATTTACCGGCAAAAATCCATGGCGCTCGCGGATAGGATGACCATGAGCCAGTTGCCTGACGGCGAACTGCCGACCTATTGGCATCATCCGAATGACCGATGGCTGAACTGCTCGGTATACTCCGCAATCACGATGATCGATCTGGAAGAGTCGGGCATCCACGCGGAACCGGCGTAGTCAGTGCCCGTTCCCCCAGATTGCCGTATCGGTGCCAGGTGTTGCAGATGCTTTGCTCCCGCACATAATGAAGCAGTTCCATGCGCCCGTCCATCAGTACCGGCGCCCGTGCAATATACAACCCGGTCCGGGCGGCTGCCTCGTAAACGGATCCGGGCACCCGGTCCGGATGCGCATAACGGACCCGGTCCACCCCGGAAAAATGCCGGGCCATTTCCGTATCCGTCTGGATCGTGATCTCCAGATTATCCAGAAAGGTCCGGCCTTCCCGGGAAAACAGGAATGTATGTGCCGGACCTACCAAACCGGGAGGAGCGCTCAGCACGATATCGCAATGGACGATTCGGGCCGCGGCCACCCGCGCCAGGATCTCGAACAGGCTGTCATCCGGATG
>CAZTKB010000215.1:0-6115 GCA_964614125.1 uncultured Desulfobacterales bacterium
CGCTCGGGATTTTTCCACCACCCACGAGTTCCTCCAGCACCTCGGCGCTGGTGATGGTCTGCTGATAGATCTCCAGCACACCGGACCCCGGATCGTATCGGTACAGGACATACATCAGCCCCTGTTCTCCGGATCCCTGCGGCGCATAGGCGGTAAAAAACGAAACAGCCGTCTCCGAACCGCAGAAAGGAAGGACGACCGGCCCCGCAGCCGTCCGAAACACGGCGGAGGTCACCAGCGAATCCAGTTGGTTCTGCATCAACATCGGAAGCGCAAGCAGAACCTGGCGGCTGTCCCCTTCCCGTTCCGTTCTCTCCCACGCCTGAACGGCCAGACGCAGCGCCTGCGCGGAAACCAGCGTGACCATCGACATCAGCACCATGGCCACCAGGATCTCCAACAATGTCCATCCGCCTTGCCGCATTTCCTTTTTCCGCTTTCAGTTTCTGGTGGTCCGGGAACGCGCCGCCGGTGTCCGTACGGCTGGTTCCGCATTCCGACGCATCCAGCGATGCAGGCAATACGATTTCATGGACAGGGAGCTGTTGGAAACACACAGCCGAAGATCGACCATGTCCGGAATTTCCGCCATATTCCCGCCTGGTGAAGTCTCTATAACCAGGGGAGCGGCGGCTATTTCATAACTCCATCCCGGCTCACCGAGGACAGGTCCGGTAATCCGCCCGCTTCCCGCTTCCACCATTTCCTTCATCAGTAAGGCATTACCCAGCAGGTTATTGGCGATCCGGACGGCATCGATCGCCACATCCGCCCGAAAGGAAATCCGGCGGGAACCGCTCAGGGATTCAAACACGGTTCCCACCGTGATGGCGATGATGATCAAGGCTACCAGCACTTCCAACAGCGTCATCCCGCATTCGGACGGTATTCGCTGATTCACCCTGCGGCTCCGGCTATGGGTGTGAGGATGCCGGTCAGCATATCCACCCGGAATGCGCCCAACAACCGCCCGTCGGACGACACCCCAAGGACCGCTCCACTGGAGCTGCCGTCCGGATAGAAAAAGACGGCATACACCCCGAAATCCAGCACCTGAATCCCCTCCCCTTCGATCGAGACTTCTTCGGGGATTTCCAGCACCGGATTCGCTCCTTGAATCCGGCATATCCGCTCGGAGGGGGAAATCACGAACACGACCGGTTCTCCCTGGGATACCGCCAGGCTTCTGGCTTTTCGGGTCATCGCCGCCAATTCGCGGGAAAACTGCCTGGCCTGCCGGTCAACGGCGGCCCGTCCGACATTCAGATAGATCAACGAGGAGGAAACCGCGATAATCACCAGCACCACCAGCAGTTCGATCAATGTAAACCCCCGGCGGTTCATTCAGAACTCGATTTCGTTCAGACCGAAAATCGCCGTCAGCATGGAGATCACCACCCCTCCGATAATCAGTCCCATGGCCAGAATCGCGAAAGGTTCCAGGAGTCCCAGATACGTTTTGATCCGGGACTGGATCCGGACATCCAGGTCGTCAGCCACGGTGGAGAGCATCTCCCCGATTTTTCCGGTCTCTTCCCCCAGGGCAACCATCTGGACGGCCATGGCCGGGAAAATGGCCTGATCCTTCATCAGCTGGCTCACCCGTTTTCCTTCCTTGACCTTCCGGTAAATCTCCTCGGCCGCAGCTTTGACCACGATATTGCCAACGACATCCCGAACAATCGACAGGGCTTTCAAAAGAGGAACTCCGCTTTGCACCAGGGTACCCAGTGTCCGGGCAAATCGGCTGACCTGGATATCCATCAACAGGGTCCCCATCCCGGGCAGACGAATCAGCAACCGGTCCATCCGGTCTTTTCCGCCCGGGGTTCCCACATACCACCACAGGCTTCCGGCCGAAAGCAGAATCCCCGCCAGGATCAACCACCACCAATCCCGGAGGAACTGGCTGACTTGTATCAGCAATTCGGTACTGGCCGGCAGATTCTGTCCCATGTCGTGAAAAATCGTAGCAAATTTGGGAACGACAAACCCCATGATGATCACCACGGACAGGATGCCGATACTCATCAGGATGGATGGATAGATCGAACTGGACAGAATGAATCGCTTGATTTCTTCGGTCCGCTCCATGAATCCGGCCAGTTTTCCGAGTACTTGGGGAAGAATCCCTCCCATCTCCCCCACACGGACCATGTTGATATACAATTCGCTGAAATCGTGTTTTTTCAGGGCCATCGCATCCGACAGGCTGCTTCCGGCCTGAATGGATTGGCGGAGATAGGCAGCCGTCGACCGGATGGCGGTCGAGTCGCTGGACTGAACGATGATATTCAGCGCGCGGTCCACCGGAAGACCGGATTTCATCAGATGCGCCATTTCCTGTGTCAACAAGAGCAGTTCCTTGCTCCGAATCCCGCGCCCGCCTCTTTTGAACAGGTTTTTGGTTTCTTTTTCTCCGTCCAACCAGCGCAGCAGAACGAGCCCCCGCCCTTGCAGCTGGATCAACAGGTCTTCCCGGCTTCTGGCCTCCGAACTATCCACCACCCGGCGGCCGGCTGCGTCCAGTGCCTCATACGAAAAGCGCTGGTTCATCGAATCACCCGAAGCACTTCTTCATAGGTGGTGATGCCCTGGTGCACTTTTTCCATTCCATCCATCCGGAGCGAAATCATTCCGTTGGACCGGGCCGTCCGAAAAATTTCGTTCCGGTCCGCCCCGCGGACGATTTCCCGCTGAATGGATTCGTCGATGGGCAGGAATTCATAAATTCCGATCCGCCCCCGGTACCCCGATCCCCCGCATAGTTTGCACCCGATTCCCCGGTAGTAGGATCTTCGGATTTCCTCCAGCGGGATATCCAGTTCATGAGAGAGGTGTTTTCGGTCTTCTTCCGAGAGAGGCACCTCTTTCCGGCACTCGGGGCAAACCCGGCGGACCAGTCGCTGTGCCAGCACCGCAATGAGGGAGGAGGCGATCAGAAACTGCTCCACCCCCATGTCCTGGAGCCGGGTGATGGCTCCGGCCGCATCATTGGTGTGCAGGGTCGAAAAAACCACATGACCGGTCAAGGCTGCCTGGATGGCGATCTCCGCGGTTTCCAAGTCCCGGATTTCGCCGACCAGCATGACATCGGGATCCTGCCGAAGAAAGGTACGCAGGCAATGGGCAAAGGTAAGGCCGATATTGGGTTGGACCTGGACTTGATTGACCCCGTCCATCTGGTATTCGATCGGGTCTTCCACGGTAACGATTTTCCGGTCCGGAGAATTGATCGTATTGAGAGCCGCGTACAAAGTGGTCGTCTTGCCGGAGCCGGTCGGCCCGGTGACGAGGATCATCCCGTAGGGCATCGCGATGGCGGATTCGAACCGCTTGCGGATGGAAGCGGGAAACCCCAGGTTGTCCATGTCCAGCTCCACGTTTTCCTTGTGCAGCAACCGCAGCACCAGGGCTTCCCCGAAGTGGGTGGGGAGCGAAGACACCCGGATATCGATATCCTCCTTTCCCATTTTGAACTTGATGCGGCCGTCCTGGGGCAGCCGCATTTCCGCGATATCCATTTTGGACATCAGCTTCACCCGGGAGCAGATGGCGGCTTTCAGTTTCTGGGCAATGGCGTTCTGGTCGTGCAATACACCGTCCACCCGGTATCGGACCTGCACATATCCCTTTCGCGGCTCGATATGGATGTCCGAGGCCCCCAGTTCCAGCGCCTTGGCGATGATATGATTCACCAGCCGGATGACGGGCGCCTCGGAGGCCATGTCCTTCAGGTGCTCGGGATTATCCCAGAGCTGATCCTCCAGGCTCATATCCATATCGAAGTCACCGCTGGAGGACATGTCCACTTCCGCCTCATGCCATCGGTAGATGAACTGGGAAATGGTTTCCTCCGCCGCGGTCACAAATCGAACCGGACGGGCGTACGTCCGCTGGATGATATCCCGGGTGACCAGATCCAGGGGATCGGCCATGGCGACGGTCACCTGTTCCTCGCCGTCTTCCAGAGGCAGAAACCGGAACCGTTTCATGTAGATGACCGCAAAGGGATTGATGGCGGGAGGATTCTCCGGAAACCGGGATTCCTCCCAGAGTTCGGCTCCGGAAATCGAAGAGATTGCTCCGGGATCGGAGGGTTCCAAAACAGGTTCCCGCATCGATTGTTTTTTGAACCGCCGGAACACCTGGTCCACCCAGGGTATCGTCAAAAGGCTGAGGCTCTGTTTCATTCCCAACTCACGATATCCCGATCATTGCCTTCCCCTCCCGCGGCCCCATCCATGCCAAAGCTCACCAGATCGTAGGGACCATGTTCCCCCGGGCTCCGGTAATGGTACGGATTTCCCCACGGATCCGGAGGAATCGCCTTGGGCAGATACGGGCCATCCCAGTTGGGCAGGTTCCCGGTTTTTTCCCGAAGTGCGTTCAAACCTTCCTCGGTCGTGGGATATCTTCCGTTATCCAACCGGAATTCGTCCAAAGCCGAACCGAACAGCTCAATCTGGGTTTTTGTCGTTTTCATCTTGGCCTTGTCCACTTTTCCAAAAAATTTCGGGGCTACCAGCGCGGACAGCAGCCCCAAAATAATGATGACCACCAGAAGCTCGATCAGGGTGAACCCTTTTTGTTTGTTTTCCACAGAAAATTGGTGAGACATTTCCACTTTCCTTTCGATATGACTGCACGAATGAAAACCCGTGGTTGTCAAAATCCCGAACCGTCTGTTCCCGGGATGTCTGCCTCCATCCCGAGCATGGCTCGGAAATAGGCGATGGTTCTTCTCAGTCCCTCTTCCAGCGGGATGGATGGATTCCATCCGAGCCGGTCCCGGGCCAGCGTGATATCGGGTTTTCGCTGAAGCGGATCGTCCGGCGGAAGAGGTGAATGGACCAGTCGGGAAGAAGATCCGGTCAGGCGAATCACCCGCTCGGCCAGTTCCGCGATGGTGAATTCCGAGGGATTGCCCAGATTGACGGGACCGACCAGGTCATCCGGGCCGTTCATCATCCGGATCAAGCCCTCCACCAGATCATCGACATAGCAGAAACTGCGTGTCTGAGATCCATCCCCAAACACGGTGATATCCTTTCCGGTAAGGGCCTGCACAATGAAATTGCTGACCACCCGGCCGTCGTTGGGATGCATGCGGGGTCCATAGGTGTTGAAAATGCGAACCACCCGAATATTGACCCGGTTCTGCCGGTAATAGTCGAAAAACAGGGTCTCCGCGCATCGTTTTCCCTCGTCGTAGCAGGAACGGAGGCCGATCGGATTCACATGTCCCCAATACGTTTCCGCCTGCGGATGAATGGCGGGATCTCCATACACCTCACTGGTGGATGCCTGCAGAATTTTGGCTTTCACCCGCTTGGCCAGCCCCAGCATATGGATGGCTCCCATCACACAGGTCTTGATCGTTTTGACCGGATTGTACTGGTAATGGATCGGAGAGGCCGGACAGGCCAGGTTGTAAATTTCATCGATTTCCAGATATATCGGTTGAACGATGTCATGCCGGATCCATTCGAAATTGGGTTTTCCCATCAGGTGGGAAATATTGTGACGGGTGCCTGTAAAAAAATTATCCAGGCATAGAACTTCATGACCTTCCGCGACCAGCCTGTCGCAGAGGTGGGATCCCAGAAAACCGGCACCTCCAGTAACCAGAACCCGCTTGTTCGAATGTAGATGCATAATTTCTCCCGTTTTCGGAAACGATCGGATCAAAGGCAGACAAGCAACATCCATGCCGTAAAATCAATTTCTGCATGCATGTCCGACCCGGCTGATTCAAATAACGGTATCAATAATTTTAATTTTTGACAACGACTGATTCGAACCGGACAAAGCCCTGTCAGAATTTCAACCGATGAATACATCCCTGTCCGATCCGTCCGCGGGTGCCGCATCCGAGTTCTTTTCCAAAAGAAAGCGGGATCGGTCCCCCGGGACGGCGGGCTGAAAAACCGTTTGCCTGCCTGAACCGCTTTATTCCCCCCCACCCTGACCCTCCCCCACCAGGGGGGAGGGAAAAATTGGAGGTCCTGCTCCTCCCCCACCCTGCCCTCCCCCACCAGGGGGGAGGGGAATAATTGGTGACCCTCCCCCAACACCATGGGCGTATGTGTGGGTTGTTGTCAGCTCAAGAGGG
>CAZTKB010000216.1:0-6079 GCA_964614125.1 uncultured Desulfobacterales bacterium
GTGGTAAACACGCCGACCCTGGGGATTTTCGGCCCATCCAAATCCGCTCAGACGGGTCCGATCGGCAGTCATTGCGCGATCTCGGAAATCCCAATTTCATGCCGGGAACGATGCGATGAACATGTATGCACGAATCCGGATCACCATGCCTGTATGAAGGGGGTAACGGTGTCCGATGTTGTGGAGACCGCTTGTCGAATATGGCAGGTTGCCAACGGAGGGAAGAACACCGATACGGAATCTTTCCAGTCACGCCCTGAAAAACATTTCTAAGCAAATCGAGCCTTACATGAAGCTTTCCATCATTCCCGCTGCGACCATCCACCAAATCCGAGCTGGAGTGGAGACAGTTTTTCGCGATTTCAGGCATGTCTTTCCGAATTCCCCAAAAGCCCGAATCCTGTTGAAACCCAACCTTAACGCACATATGAATGCGCTGACGGGGAATACCACCGATCTGCGGCTGATAGCCTCGACGATCGGCTGTCTGAAAGACATGGGATACCAAAACATCACCATCGGGGAAGGTACCAACAGCGGATATTACCGGAATCGCATCAGTGTGATATCCCGGCTCCGGGTGGATCGCCTGGCACGGTATTTCGGAGTGGAGGTGGTGGATCTGAACCTGGACCAGCCTCGTTTCATTCCATTTCAAAACGGTGTTCAGGCTGGAGTCGCTGAAACCTGTTTTCAGGCGGATTTTTGGATCAACATGCCCAAGCTCAAGACCCATTTTGAAACCGGTATGAGTGTCTGTCTGAAAAACCTGATCGGATGTCTGGTGGGACAGGAAAACAAGAAAAAAACCCATCTGGCGCTGGTCGAAAATATCCTGAACCTGAACCGGCAATTAAAACCACACCTGCACTTGGTGGATGGCCTGATCTCCATGGAAGGACTGGGCCCAACCCGGGGCCGACCGGTGCATCTGGGGCTGATTTTGGGAGGAACGGATCCCTACCTTCTGGATTTGGTGTGTGCCGGTATTGCCGGATTCAACTACCGAAATGTTCGAACCCTGGCAACCGCCGAGAAACAAGGACTGATCGAAAAAGCCCATCTGGATTATGTCCGGAGTCTGGATCTCCGGAATTACACGCGGAACTTCGAACCGCCCCGACCGGGGCTGCTGGCTTCTTTTATTCACAGTCCCCGGCGGCAGCGGTATTTTCTGGCATTGCGAAATACCCGGTTGTTCAGCCGGCTGGCAGCCACTTCCTGGTTTGGACATCTTCTGTTTTGGTCCGGTCTTCGGCAGGATCGGTTTATCCAGGAGGAGATGAATCCGGGTCGATTGATCGTTGACAAGGACCGGTGTCGACCGGGATGTACCCGGTGTTCGGATTATTGCCCCATGGGGTTGGATCTCCAGAGACGGGAGGCAGGAGATCCCGATTGTATCGGATGCCTGTATTGCTTTCTGGTGTGTCCCCAACAAGCCATTGGTGTCGATGGTCAGTTGGGTTTCATGGAGGAACAGTTAAAACAATATGACCGGATTACCCGCCGTGTCTGTAACGAACTGTATTCCTATGGGCCGGGTGATGAGGAATCATGAAAATCATTTTGCTGAATCCACCTTTTTTACCGCGGTTTTCAAGGCCCCAGAGGAGTCCGGCGGTCACAAAAAGCGGGACCATCTATTTTCCGATCTGGTTGGCGTATGGCACGGGTGTGCTGGAAGCAAATGGGTTCGATGTTTTTTTGATCGATGCACCTGCCAGAGGTGTGGATCTTCCGAAGGTTTTGGAGCAGGTTGTTGACGTCCACCCGGATCTGGTGGTGTTGGACACCAGTACACCCAGTATCCGAAATGATCTCCAGATTGCCGGGGAAATCCGCAGGGTACTTCCGAATGTCTGTATCGTTTTGGTGGGTACCCATGTTTCGGCGTTGGCGGAGGAAACCTTGCTGGCCAGTGCCGCACCGGATGCCATCGCCCGCCGGGAATATGAGCAGACAATACTGGAGTTGGCTTGTCTGCTGCGGGACTTTCCGGAGGCGAAGACCAGCCGGGAGAGATTCGACCGGATATTGGGGCTGTCTTATCGTATGGGAGATCGGATTGTTCACAATCCGGACCGGCCGTTTATCGAAGCGATCGATTCATTGCCCTGGGTCAGCCCGGTGTACAAAAAGCATCTGAACATTCAGGATTATTTTAATCCGAATGCCCTCTATCCAATGGTGACACTGATCACCAGTCGTGGATGTCCGTTTCGATGCAGTTTCTGTGTGTATCCCCAGGTTTTCACCGGAAGAAAATACCGTTTTCGTTCCATTGGGGATGTTCTGGACGAGATGGAATATGTCATCCGGGAATTTCCAGAGGCCCGGTCGATATTTTTCGAGGACGATACCCTGACAGCCAACAAAAAACGATGCCTGGCGTTTGCGGATGGCATCTTGAACCGGGGAATCCGGATACCTTGGACAGCCAATTCGCGGATCGAATTGGATCTCGAAACCATGGAGCGGATTCGAGCTGCCGGTTGTCGCCAATTGTGTGTCGGGTTTGAAAGCGGTGACCAGCAAACCTTGGATACGATGAAAAAAGGTACCCGGTTGGAGCGAATGGTCCGATTCATGGAAGATTCCCGCAAATCCGGATTGCTGATTCATGGTTGTTTCATGGTCGGGTTTCCGGGAGAAACACGGGAGAGCATCTTCCGGACGATCGATTTGGCGATTAAGTTGAAACCGGATACGGTTCAGTTTTATCCGGTAATGGTGTATCCAGGGACCGAGGCCTATGCCGAATACCAGCGGCGTGGCTGGATTACTGCGTTGAACTATGAAAACTGGGTTACCCCCGAAGGGCTTCATAATTGCATGATCCGAAACGAGACACTGAATGGCGCCGAACTGGTTCGGTTATGTGATTTGGCTCGTCGGCGGTTTTACCTGCGTACGGAGTATATAACCTATAAATTGGTCCAGGTCTTGATCAGGCCGTCGGAATGGATCCGTACTGTCAAAGCTGCCAGAACCTTTTTCCGGCATCTCATTCATGGATCCGGAGTGTGATGGATGGCAAAGGATACGATACCTGACCGACCTCGTTTTTCCATTGTCGTTCCGGCATACAATGCGGAAACCAAGCTGAGGGAGTGCCTGGGGGCGCTTCTTTGTCAGACGGTGCCATCCGAGCAATATGAGGTGATTGTGGTGGATGACGGTTCGAAGGATCGTACCGCTTCTATTGCAGCCGAGTTTCCGGTTCGATACATGTTTCAGCTTAATAGAGGCCCAGCTTCTGCACGCAACGCAGGTGCCTCTGCCGCGCATGGTGAAATCATTTTATTCACCGATTCCGACTGTGTTCCATTTTCAGACTGGCTGGAACAAATGACGTGTCCCTTTAAAGACCCGGTCGTTTCGGCGGTGAAAGGGATTTATCAAACCCGGCAGCGGGAGTTGGTGGCTCGTTTTGCGCAGATGGAATTCGAGGATCGGTATGACCGGCTGAAAAAGCAGGAAGGTATCGATATGGTGGATACCTATTCCGCAGCGTTTCGCAAAGACATATTTCTGTCCATGGGGGGATTTGATGCCCGTTTTCCAAAGGCCGACAACGAGGATACGGACTTTTCCTACCGGATGGCGGCCGCCGGATATCACATGGTATTTAACCCTTGTGCGGTTGTCTGCCACACGCATCCGGCCACTTTAGGGAAATACATGAAAGTGAAATTTTCCCGGGGATTTTGGCGTCTGATGGTTTACCGTCGGTTTCCGGATAAGGCAATTCGGGATTCATATACGCCCAATATCTTAAAAATTCAGGCGATTTTAATGGCATTCTCGTTTGCAGCCTGCCTGTCTTCCCCGTTCTTCCCCGGGTTTTTGTATCTGGTTTCGCTGGTTTGGGCAGCAATTTTGGCATCCGCTTTTCCGTTTGCCGTAAAGACATTCCATAAGGATCCTATGGTAGGGCTTCTGTCCCCCGGAATCATATGGTGCCGGGCTTTTTCTCTGGCGGCGGGAAGTTTACTGGGCTTGGTGAACAGTCTGATCCGACCCATCGATGGAACCGCCCTCGACAATCAGGATATGTAAGAAACGGACAACCCCCCGGAATTCCAGAAACCAGAGCCGGATTTCATCCGCCGCATCCGTTACATTTTCCAAGCTCTCCCGAATACGATCCGGCTTTGCCGTTAATTACCTGGGAGGAGGCGGTGGCAGTGGTCGGGGAGGTGGCGGCCCGGGCGGATAAGGCCCTGATTGGGGTGGATATGGTCCGGGCGGTAACGGCGCAATAATGCATCCGGAAGCTGCCAGGAAAACCAACAACAGGATTGTGGTCAGAATTTTTCGGATCATTGTTTCCTTTCAGGGTATGCGTACCCAGTTAATATATCTTTCACTGAGCCATCCGAATCCGCCGGAAGGGGTCATCACATATACCCAATCGGGTGCCAGGCCATACACATTCAGGACCATGTCTCCCCACACGGTTCCGATGGCCGGATACTGGGTTCCCGGTCCGGATCGAACTTTCAGAGCAGGTACGGTGACCAGAACTCTGCCGGAGGTGATAGACGGTGGAGCTATAACGGTTGGAGGAGGAGTCCCCGGAATCACCACGGGAGGAGGAACGATGGGGCGCCTGGGAGGTGGAGGCACCGGGCGCGGAGGAGGCGGATGAATATGAGGGGAGAGCGGTTTGGGGTAATGAGGGGGGGGAGGCGGAACCGGCTGTGCTTGAGATATCAACGGGGTGGAAAACCACACGGTCACCGACAGAATAATCAGGTAACAAACGGTCTTCTTCATGACGATATCCTCCAATCTCAGCCGGAAAAAGTTCCCCGATTGCTCCGAAATTTCGCAAATTTTTCGATCCTGGAACCGGTATCCGGGAAAATTTCAACCAGATGACATTCAAAGCCTTCCCCAAACACGTATCGTTGTTATTATCATGGTTTGCCAGCCATGAAAATGATTTTTTGTCCGATAGGATGGCTATGGGATGGCAGGATAAGCAGAAAAGGGAGGAGAGATCCTCACCGTTTTCATCCGGTTTGGACGTGACCTGAAGAAAAAAGTATACTGTTGAAAGGGAGGGAGCATGAAATTTTATCTGGCGGAAGGAAATCTGGGACAGGATGCAACCCGGGAGCAGGTGGACCTGGTGATTCAAAAACTGAAAGAAAAGGGCTGGAACGTGGAGTACGGATTGGGAAACAATCGCGCGGACGACGTATCCGAGTTCGGAAGGGAGCAGCAGTTGACGGATGCGTTTGCCGATGCGTTCATGGTGGTTCTGGACGAGTTGGGTATCTGACGGGTGGGCGAGTTCGATTCGCAAAGCACCGATCGCGTGCCGGTACTACACGATCAATGCGGAAAGGAGGGATCGGATGGCTGGCCGGGATTGTACAAAATCCCACCCGATTCAGCGTATTCCCGGAGAACCTCAATGGCTTCCTGTCGAAGAATGTCCCGGACAACCGAGATTCCTCCGATTTCCAGTGAAGACACCCAGTCCGACCGTTTGGGTCCTTCGTCGAAACCGATGCTTCTCGCATCTTCGTCACGTGCGCCGCATACCAGGCGGCTGACGCCGGACCAGTGCACGGCTCCGAAACACATCACACAAGGTTCCGTGGAAGCGAACAGATCATAACTGCGGGTGCAGCCGTCCCCGATGTCGTAGCGGCCCAGACGTTGCTGAGCGAGAATGAGTGCCAGGATTTCCGCATGCAACACAGAGCAGTTGCACCGGACGACCATGTTAACCCCGATGGAAACCAGTCGTCCGCTTGAATCGAACACCGCGGCTCCAAACGGGCCGCCTGTCTGGTGTCGAATGTTTTGTCGTGACAACTCAATGACGAATCTCATTCGGTCTTTGGTTGTGGAAAACACCTGCGGCGATCGGGCCAGGAAGGGGTTGACCCACTTCGGGAACGTGATGGTGATGACGGGTTCCTCCATGGTAAATCCATACCGCAGCCGACCCTGTTTTGCAACCGATATCCGGATGTCTTCCAGGGATCCGTCATGGCTCCGCTTTCATTCCCCCTCACCCTGACCCTCCCCCACCAGTGGGGAGGGAAAGAATTGTGAT
>CAZTKB010000217.1:0-6050 GCA_964614125.1 uncultured Desulfobacterales bacterium
CGAATCGTTCTTTTGGGAGGGTAATGCGGATCCCAGACGGTTGAATGCCTGAACCAGGAGATCGGTTTCCGACCGGTTGCCGGGAGAAGTGATTCGATGGAGTATCCGGAGCAACCCAATCCAACCGACAATCAACAAAACAATCAGAATACCCATTTTCATCGCCATGCCCTCCCGATTGGGAATCACGTTGTGTCCTGCGGTTTTTCCGCCGATATACCCTGTCCTTTTTTCGATGGATGGTAGGGGATGAATGTTAGGCGAATGTGTGTAAACCATTAATTTTCGATCAAGCCGGGGTTTTTTCCCGGACACATTTCTGTTCTTCATGAAATTCTAGTCTCCGGCTAACAATTGCTGAACAAAGAACGGCTACAAGAGCAATCAACCGATGCCATGACTCGATTGACACCAAGCACGCACGGATTCATGTTCAAATCGCCCGCTCCAATCCCGTGATGTCGGAGAAGGAACGATCCGGAACGCATATATAACGGGTGAAGGGCAGAGAGAATGACACCACCTAGGAGAAGCCGAAATGGAATATGGCCGGAAACGAACAACGGGGAATGATTTTTGTCGGATACCGGATGCCACTGTTTCCTGGAGCGATCTTCTGGACATTGATACCCGGTCGGCCGATCGGATGGTTCAGAGCCTGCCGTTTGTTCCCTATGATGCGGCCGCCGGCGTGGAAAATGAGCTGCAGGCGGTGGTGGTCGGCTCCAGTCAATCGGTTGACCTGCCGATTGCGATTCGGGAATCCGGTTTTTTTCAGAACCTGGAAAAACGGGTGAATTCCGAGGAATGCTCCATAAAACCGGTCCTCGAACTGAAACGGTTTCTCGACCAGAACCCCGATCATGCCTGGGAAAACAGTTGGGTGCGTTTTCCGGAAGACCGGTTGAACCCGTATGCGCAAACCGTACTTCAGACCGATATGCTTTCGGACAAATCCAAGCCAAAAAGCCCGGTCCGAGGCGACGTAAACCGGTTTTTCTTCTTTCAGAACCAGGAGAAGTGGCTTCGAATTCCGGTCAGCTATCTCATCAAGCTCGGACTTGCGGACTTCATCGGGAACCATCGGGATTCGATCCCGTTGATCCAACGAATCGGCGAAGCCATTCTGCCGCATTTTCTGAGTGACAACACTTCACCCGAAACCTATTCGTTCCAACCTGTTCCTTTGCGTACGGAAACCGGAATGGGATTGGCGGTTGCGCGGGAGACCCTGCACCGGCACCTGTTGACTCACCTGATCATCGAATATGCCAACCGTCGCTTCCTGTTGACAGCCAATGGACAGAAAGCTGGAATCCACTTTGCCCCGAACCCGCCGTTTCGCCTGAAAGAGTTGAACAGCCTGATACCCGATTCATTGTATCGGCGGCTTTTCATGAATCCCTGTCTGTCCGGGTGGGATCAGGGGGAAAACAAGCACCATTATATGCATCTCTGCCACCAGGTATTGTCCAGAAGCCAGTTACATGCGGTTTCCAAGCTCCGGGATGCAGGGATCATCCAGTCTAACCTGGTCGTCCTGCCAAACCTGTCCAACATCAGCCTGGCCAATAACGGAACTCACATCAGCCTGAGCAGCCGAAAACTGATGAACCGGTTCCTGAATCCGGAATCCGGGTTTCATGCGGCGGAAGAAAAATATTTCGGAGACCTGGTCATCAAAATCGTGGAGCATTTTCTGCCCCTGTTTGTCAACACCTACACCGCTGCGCCGTATCGCTTGGATTTTCAGGATTTTCATCCGGAAAAGGCTCTGGGGTTTCTGCCGCATGAACTGGATTTCACCCACCTTCGCATGCTCTGGCGGCGGTGGAAGAAAAAAGCCAGGCTGAAAATTCTGGGATATCCGGTAACTCCGCTGGGCCCGGAATGGCTGGATTCCCGCATAACCCGAATTTTTCGGCTGAAAGGGGACCTGATTCCGGATTTTCGCCTGATCGACTACCTGGTTTCGCTGCTCAGCACGGAGGAAAGCCCGGCGCTAAACGGCCAGGAGGGTAATGACATTCTGTTGAAACGGGATCTGACCGACATGGGGGTGTTTGACAGTCGTATGGCGCTGTATCTGTTTTATCGCATGCGCCAATATCCGGTCCACGGCTTCTGCGGATTCGAAGGCCGGTATTACAGTCTGTTTCCCGAAATCCAGGCCGACATGGGGCAGGCGGCATCGCTTCAGGTCCTGATCACGGCCCTGGCTTGCAAGTACATTATTTCGCACCGCGTCGTTCATTCATCGATACCCGACACCCCGTTTGTGGAAAGTGAACGCCGTCAGATCGTGTTCGGCTCCGCGATCGGCATTCCCACGTTTTTTGTCAAAAAGGACACCCCCAATACGTTCATGCAGTTTTTGGTAAAAAATGTCGAATCCACCCGCACCAGCAGGCGGTACGCCGGATATGTCCGCATACACAATCTGGAATACAAAAAGGCCCTGGTTCGAATCATTCAGCGGGATGCCGCAGACCTGATCGAACTGATGCAATTAAAACCGGTGATTCATGACCTTGCCCGGCGTGTCAATGAGCCGGAAACATTCTCGGCATCCCACCGCCTGACTCATCAGATCCTGGAGCACGCGGGTGCAAGCAACCCATTCCGGTTGAGTGCCGCCGAGTTCAACCGGGCTTCCGGATCCTTTTATCGGAACACCCTTCGAAACCGCCATCTTCAGGAAGCGACGGCTTCCGGCATTGAGGCCTGCCTGGAATTGGAAGCAGCTGGTGAAAAAGATCCCGGGCTGAGGGATGCTCTTGGGAAAATGTTGAACCAAAAGTCTTTGGGCAATTTTTTGGCAGCCATTCCGGAAAAAATACAGGAGGATCGAACCGACATGAAGGAATTGGAAACGATGATCGGCCTGATGATGCTGACGATCGGTCACGTTTCTTAGCCCTGAGGGAACCGGAAACGCCGGGGACGTCTTTCCGGTACGATGACAGCCTGACACCCTTCTTCCAAACAGATTCCATTCATAGAAAAGGAGACACATCACGCATGACCACTTACGCCCATCAATATGTCGACCGGACAACCCGGGAAATTCAGACCGAAACCCTCTTGGCTGACGACACGATCGCCTGGATGTACGACCGGATACGGGAACGGTCCGGCACACTTTTCCGGGCCTTGACCTCGCATCGATTTTCTAGACTATTGGGTTGGCTGCAGTATGATTTATCCCGGTCGATGCCCTCGGTACGGCTGGAGCAGATCATCCGGGCACTGAAGATCGACCCGAAGGAATTGGTTCGGGATATGGACTCGATGCATACACTTCGGGAGATTTTTGAAAGGCAGATTCGGTACTGGGAAAAAAGACCCATGGCCGATGCCCCGGATGAGGTGGTGTCCCCATCGGATGCCCGAATGCTGGTTGGATCATTTTCAGAGACATCCGGCCTCTGCATCAAGGACAAGTTCTTCGATTTTGCCGAGTTTCTGGGGCTGGCATATCCCCACTGGAGATCCATTTTCACGGGAGGGGATTTTGCGTTGTTCCGGCTGACACCGGAAAAATACCATTACAATCATACGCCGGTTTCCGGTTTTGTGACCGATATATATGAACTGGCAGGACAATACCATTCCTGCAATCCGTCCGCGACGGTTCAGGTGGTGACACCGCTGTCCAAGAACCGCAGAGTGGTTACCATCCTGGACACGGATGGATGCAATGGCACCGGCGTAGGGTATGTCGCCATGATTGAAATCGCGGCACTGATGGTCGGAGATATCGTTCAGTGCTACAGCGAATTCCGGTACAAGGCTCCGAAACCAGTACAGGTCGGCATGACCGTAACCAAAGGGCAACCCAAAAGTTTGTTTCGGCCGGGAAGTTCGACAACCGTTCTGATTTTTGAGAAAAATCGGATTCGTTTCTCATCCGATCTTTGTGAGAATCGGTTTCGTCCGGATGTATGCAGCCGTTATTCACTCGGATTCGACTTGCCCCTGGTGGAAACCGATATAGCGGTCCGGTCCACCATCGCTCGCCGGGCATGGCTGTCCACACAGGAATCCTAACCGACAGGTTTTTCTTTTCACATCAAAGGATCTATTCATGGAAAATATCCTGTTTATTTTTATACTGGTCGGCATCCTGACAATCCTGTTGGCATGGGGATTTCGATATCTTCCGGATGAAAAATGGCAGATTCTGGCCGTTACTCCCCGGCAAAAAATGGGTTCCGACACCTGGTACGGCCTCAACCTGACCTTTTACGGATTATTCAATGCACTGGCGTATTCGTTTGGTGCGGGCATGCTGATTCTGCTTCTCGCATCCGCCGAAATGCCGGTTGCGGCATGGCTTCCGCTGATTGTCGGGATTCTGGGGATCTGTGTTCCGGCCTCCAAAATCATCGCTCGGATCGTGGAAAAGAAGCCCAGCACCTTCACCGTTGCCGGAGCCTCGTTTGTCGGTATGCTGATCACACCGGTCCTGGTATGTATGATCAATCAAACCATTGGTCATCACATGGGGTTTTCGGTTTCCCTGGTTCCGGTTATGGCTGCGCTGGGGATCGCCTATGCATTCGGTGAGGGGATCGGGCGATTGGCCTGCATCAGTTTCGGCTGCTGTTATGGGCGCCCGATTTCCCAGTTTCCCCCAAGGATTCAACGCCTGGTATCCCGGTTCTGCTTCGTATTTTCAGGAAAAACCAAAAAGATCGCCTATGCGCACGGCCTGGATGGGCAAAAGGTGTTGCCGGTCCAGGCGGTTACCAGCATCATTTTCTGTACCGGAGGACTGTTGGGGGTGGGGTTGTTTCTGTACGGGTATGAGACAGCCGCCTTCCTATCCGTCGTTGGCATCACCCAAGTCTGGCGGCTGATCTCCGAGGTTTTTCGGGCGGATTACCGAGGAGGTGGAAAGGTTTCCGCGTATCAGCGACTGGCAGCCGTGTCGGTTGTACTGGCGATGGCAATCGCTTTTTTTGCCCCGGAAACCCGTTCTGTCGAGGTTCATATCGCTGACGGATTGAGGGCCTTATGGAACCCCCTGGTTATCCTTTTTCTTCAGTCCGCCGCGGTGGGGATTTTCCTGTATACCGGAAGAAGCCGGGTGACCGGAGCCAACCTGACCTTTTTTGTGATTCATGACCGCATCTGAGTTTGTCTCTTGGGCTTTTCCACGAAAATCTTAAAAAAACAAATCTTTGGACGGTTGTGTCAAACGATGGGTTTGCCGCTTATTTTGAAAAGCGGAACAGCATAACTATCCCCAAAATGGCCCCAAGGGGATTCGAACCTATGTCGTCGTCAAAGCATGACCCGTAACAGAAACGGATCGTGTCAGGTAATATTTTGTGAGAGGCATCGGTCTCTCTGGCGAGGAGGTCTTCCACACGTTTTATGGATTCTTCGACGTTTTTCCGGCGATGAATCTTCATGGGTTGGCCATAATTTCCGGCAGCCATATCAAAAGGGAGGGGAAAGTGATCAGTATCAGTATGATCAGTAATTCAGCGATTAAAAAGGGCATTACACCGTTGGACACCTGCCGGATATTCGCGGATTTCCCGGCCGCGCTTAACAGGGCAGAAATGTTCACTCCAATATGTGTCAATCAAAGACTGTCATTGGAAGTTCATCGGTTCACCCTATCGGTTTTTCAAAATAAAAGGCGCGCCGGGTGGCAGCGGGATGTGACGGAAAATTCTGAAATTATCGCCAACTTTCATCTTTCCACATGCGTTGTCACCTGCTATATTGATGGCCGAAATTGTACATTGGGCAAATTGCGTTCGCTCGCCGCCAGTGAATTGGTAGCGCACCAGGAATTGAGGCAAACCGATATGGCAAAGGCACCGGAAAATTTTGCGGAGACGGTCAAAGGAGTCCGTCAGCAACTGGGACTCAGCCAGGAAGAGCTGGCCCATGAACTGGGCGTGAGCTTTTCCACGATCAACCGCTGGGAAAACAGCAAAACGGTTCCCTTCAAGCTGGCGAGAAGGCAATTCGAAGCTTTTTGTAAAGGGATGGCGGAACAAGGCAAGCTGAAACATGATAACAAGGATTTT
>CAZTKB010000218.1:0-5999 GCA_964614125.1 uncultured Desulfobacterales bacterium
TATTTTACAAACTGGTGCAACCCAGCATGGAAACCATCGCCGGAGTTGCCGAAAATCTCTCCCGGCACTTCTGTGTTCCTGCCGTGTTAACCCGGAACGTCTCTTCGGTTCATGGCCGGACCGACTATATCCGTGTCCGGCTTTTTGAACAAGACGGCACCCGGTATGCCGAACCCATCCTGGGAAAATCCGGTCTGATTCAAACCATGGTGAAGTCCGACGGCCTGGTCGAAATCGATATAAACACGGAAGGCCTGGACAAAGGTGCCATCGTCCAGGTGGAATTGGTGGAATAATCATCAGGAAAGGAACAGCACCCATGGATTCGGATCGAAATGTCTATTTACAGATGAAAACACTGGAAGAAGCCAGAGAAATTCTGTTTCAGGCCTTTTCCGGCCTCCCCCGTCTCTCCTCGGAAAACCTCCCGGTACCGGATGCGGTCGGCCGGGTTCTCAGCCATGCCGTGTCGGCGATTCTGTCTTCCCCCGCATTTCACGCAGCTGCAATGGATGGAATCGCTGTCCGTGCGGAGAATACTTTCGGGGCTTCCGAATCCAACCCCATGACCCTTCAGATCGGATCCGATGCCTTTTTTGTCAATACCGGACACGTGCTTCCAGAGGGAACGAATGCGGTGATCATGATCGAGCATGTTCAATCCACGGAAGACAACCGGGTGATCATTGAGGCCCCGGCGTTTCCCTGGCAGAATATCCGCCGCATGGGGGAGGACATCGTAGCCACCCAACTTCTTTTTCCCCAAAACCATGTAATTACGCCCTACAGTGTCGGAGCCCTCCTGTCCGGAGGAATCTTTCAGGTGGCGGTCCGGAAAAAACCACGGGTTCTCATTCTTCCAACCGGATCCGAACTGCTGGACTGGCAGAATCAGGATATTCGGGAATTGTCCCCCGGGCAGGTGGTGGAATCCAATTCCCATGTCCTGGGAAGCCTGGTAAAGGCATGGGGAGGGGAATTCGTCCGTCATGGCATCATCCGGGACAATTTCGAGGAGATCCGCGATATCGTCCGGCAGGGGGAACTCGACGGATATGATATCATCCTGACCGTCGGAGGCTCCTCAGCCGGATCGGAGGATTTTTCCCGGCGTGTGATTCAGGAACTCGGAACCGTTCTGGTCCACGGGGTTACCATGATGCCGGGAAAACCGGTCATCATCGGAAAAATCCGGGGAAAACCCGTATTCGGGGTACCGGGTTATCCGGTTTCAGCCATCGTCGCCTTTGAACAATTCATCGGTCCCCTGATCTGCCAGATGTTGGAACAGCCGGAGTTCGTGCGCCCCAGAATGGATGTCACACCGGTTCGGAAAATCCCCTCCAAGCTGGGTCTGGAAGAGTTTTTGCGGGTCAAGCTGGGAATGATCGGAGACAGGACCGTCGCCATTCCCCTCCCCCGGGGTGCCGGCTCCATCACCACCCTGACCCAGGCGGATGGAATTATCCGAATCCCCCATCCGGTCGAAGGATTGCCGGAGGATAAAATGGTGCAGGCCGAGTTGCTCCGGCCGCTGGATTCCCTCCGCCGGACCATCGTCATCGTGGGAAGCCACGACAACACCCTGGATGTATTGGCCGACATGTTGAACGCCGGCACGGAAGGATTCAGCCTTTCCTCCAGTCATGTCGGCAGCATGGGCGGTCTGACCGCCATCCGCAAGGGCGTCTGCCACGCCGCGGGGTCCCATCTGCTGGACACCACGGACGGCACCTACAACGCCAGCTATATCCGGAAACATTTGGCCGGTATCCCGGTCCGTCGGGTCCAACTGGTCTTTCGGGACCAGGGATTGATCGTGCCCCGCGGCAATCCCAAAGGCATCCGCGGCATCGAGGATCTGGTTCGTGAGGATATTCGTTTCATCAACCGCCAATCCGGCTCGGGAACCCGGATTCTCTTGGATTTCCGCCTGTCCCAGTTGGGGATCGATCCGGCCGGAATTGCCGGATACGACCAGGATGAATTCACCCACATGGCCGTAGCCGTGGCGGTATTGGGAGGTTCCGCGGATGTGGGTCTGGGAATTTTCGCAGCGGCCAAAGCCTTGGGACTTGATTTTATTCCCGTGGTCACCGAACAATACGATCTTATCATCCCGGAGGCCCATTTCCCTTCGGACGGGATTCAAGCCATGCTTTCCGTAATCCGATCACCGGAATTCAGGTCCCGCGTGGAGGAGTTGGGAGGATACCATACTGAACGAACAGGAACCATACTGGAGTAGCCGGATGCACCCCGATTCCACCGACACCGATTGCCGCAGCGCCTTGTTCACGGATTTTTATGAACTGACCATGATGGCTGCCTATGACGGCCATCAGCAAACCGGATCCGCGACCTTTTCTCTGTTCATCCGGAAATCCGCCTCACTCAACCGGGGGTTTTTCGTCTGTGCGGGGCTGGAGGACGCGTTAAACTACCTGGAAAATCTGCGTTTCACAACCGAGGATCTGGAATATCTCCGAAGCCTGGAGAGGTTTCCGGAACCGTTTCTCAATCATCTCGCCAACTTCCGTTTCACGGGAGATGTGTGGGCCATGTCGGAAGGGACCATTTGTTTTGCCGATGAACCACTCCTGGAAATCACGGCCCCGCTTCCCGAAGCGCAGCTGGTGGAAACCGCTTTGATCAACATCATCGGGTTCCAGACCATGATCGCCACCAAGGCGGCCCGTTGCGTCCATGCGGCTGCCGGCAGACCCCTGATCGATTTTTCCCTGCGCCGGACACAGGGGTTGGAAACCGGCCTGTGCGTTGCCCGATCCGCCTGGCTCGCCGGATTTGGCGGCACCAGCAATGTCTTTGCCGGGAAAAACTACCGGATACCGGTTTCCGGAACCATGGCCCATTCCCTGATTCTGGCATTCGGAGAAGAGGAGAAAGCGTTTCAGGCCTATGCCCGAACCTTTCCGGATCACTGTATCTTTCTGATCGACACATGGGATGTCGCCGCCGGAGCGGCCGCGGCCGCTCGGGTAGGTCAATGGATGCGTGAAAAAGGGCACTCTCTGAAAAGTGTGCGGATCGACAGCGGGGATATGGTGGAGGAAAGCCGATTGGTACGGGAAATTCTGGATTCCGCCGGCTTGCCGCAGGTGGAGATCGTGGTCAGCAGCGGTTTCGACGAATACATGATCGCGGATGCGGTGAATTCCGGAGCCCCGATCGACTCTTTCGGCGTGGGGACCCGGTTCGGCGTATCGAGCGATGCTCCCTACCTGGACATGGTATACAAAATGACCGTCTATGACAGCCGGCCCGTGCGGAAAACCAGCCCCGGAAAACATACGTTGGCCGGTGAAAAACAGGTTTTCCGCAACATGGATTCCTCCGGGGCTCCAATCGGAGACACGCTGGGGCTTAGAACGCAGAATATACCGGATACGGTATCCCTGCTGGCTCCCGTCATGCGATCCGGAAAACGCACCCGTCCCGCCCCGGAGCTTTCGGAGATTCGAAAACAGTTTCAATATCGGTTTGCCCGCCTGGAACCGCGCTACAAGGCCCTGTACGAACCGGCCCCCTACCCGGTGCGGGTCAGCCCGGAACTGAAAAACCTCCAGAATGGGTCGACCTCTCCATGAACCAGGTCGTTGTCACCACCATATTTCCTCCCACCCCCGCTCTGGCCGCCTGGCGAGACCAGGAACCGGAAAGGCTGGTAGTCGTCGGCGACCGCAAAACCCCTTCAGACTGGAATCTGGATAAAGCAATCTATTTGTCGCCGGAAGCTCAGACGGCTTTACCTTTTCGAATACAGAAGCATCTTCCCTGGAATCACTACAGCCGAAAAATGATCGGATATCTGGTAGCGATGTCGAAAGGAGCGAGCCGCATCCTGGATACGGACGACGACAATTTCCCGCTGACTCCCTACCCGGCTTTTCCCTCGTCCGGATCCTTTCCGGTTTCCCCCGCTCGGCGTGGATTCATCAATATATACCGGCGATACTGTGACCAGTTCATCTGGCCACGGGGATTTCCTCTGAACCGGATCCGGGAGGAGGACTCTGTCCTTATGAAATCGGAATGGACCACCCGCCATATCCGCCTGGGGATCTGGCAGGGGCTGGTGAATGGAGATCCGGATGTCGACGCGATCTATCGCCTGGCGTTTGACACCCCCTGTATATTCCGAAACGATCCGCCCATCGTTCTCGACCAGGGCACTTTCTGCCCTTTCAACTCCCAGAATACCTTGTTCTTCCGAAACGCCTTTCCCCTTCTGTATCTTCCGTCGCTGGTCAGTTTCCGGTTCACAGACATCCTGCGAGGACTGGTCGCTCAGCCGATACTCTGGGCCGCCGGGATGCATCTGGGATTCTCCGGCCCGACAGCTTTCCAAAAGCGAAATCCACATGACTATCTGACGGATTTCGCCTCCGAAATTCCCGTTTACCTGCATGCGGAAACCGCGGCCCGCATTGCCGAATCGGCCGTAACATCAGGCGTATCGATGGCGGATAACCTGTTTTCGGCCTACCGGGCGCTTCGGGATCAGGGGTTGGTCCCGGATGGGGAGTTGGAATTGGTGGAGGCGTGGCTGGCAGATTGCCAACAGTTGGGATAACGGTTACCGGCGGCGGATCGACGGCCGGGGCCAGTTCGTGGAAAATCCCAGTGACTGGATCCGGCCCATCCCCTCCTCCAGAAAGCGCCCCACCGTGTCCACACCGTGGGAGTCGTCCCCGGGAGCGACGGAAACGGCCAGATCGCGGGCCATCTCCAGGATCTCCCGCGACACATAGGGTTCTATCGCGCCCTTGGCCAGTGCCCGAACATTTACCTCAAGGATGGTTTGCTGCCGCTGCATGGTTTGCAGATTCCGCAGGATACGGCGGCGGATCTTCGGCAGCCGCAACCGCTTTGTGTAATCCGGATCGTAAATCCGGATCAAATCCATATGGCCTGCGACAGACGGCCGCAGGGTGAGAAGCATGTCGTATTGCAGGTCGAAATAGTCCGCATACAAATCCTCGATACTGCCGGCATATTCGGCCGCGCGGGCGTATTCCGAAGCGCTCCAATCGATGGGGATATCCCATACATGATGAACCGAGCCGACAATATAATCCAGTTGAAACCTGTCGCGCAGGGCTGCGGCATGTTCCAGTGAACCGGTGTAGGCTTCGGTTTCCATCCCCACGTAGATGGTCATTCGGTCGCGATATTCCGATTGCAGTCTCCGGCAATGTTCTACATAGCCGGCAAACCGCTCTTCCATCACCGAAGCGGTGAGTCCCGCCTCCCGCTCATCCGGATACAGGAAAAAATCGCTTACCGGCGGCATATGTTCCGTAATTCCGATCCATGAGAATCCCTGCTCCCAATACGCCTGTACGATCCGATCGAGGGAATCGGAAGCATGGTTGCAATAATCGGAACTATGCCCCCCGTGCACCGAGACCCGCTGAAGGGAAGCCTCGATCGGGGGGCAGTTGGAGTCTGCCGCCGGTGCCGATATCACGGCATCCGTTCGATACTGTCGCGGAGCTGGGCGATTTCGATTCCCAACCCCACGCATTGGACGCCGTCCAGGCATTTTTCCGCGTCTCCGGGTTCCAGAAATGTTTTTAATTGGTGGTTGTCCTTTTTCAGATCCACAACCCACCGGTCCTGTTCGTCACTGAAATCCACGGCGATATCGATACCGCAGGCGCCGATATCCGGATAGATTTCCCGAATCTTGTCACAAAGCTGTTGTTTGTCGATCATGGCGTACCTCCCGGCAATAGATTCAAATCAACTTCAGGGATGTCTCCGTGTCTTTGACCCGGAATCCGTTGCGTCATGTTATTTATTATTATATTATGCACGAGAAATATTTTTGGCAAGAATTTGGTTCAGGGCCATCATAATAGTGTCAATTACGTTAAGCATTTCAGCCGGGGACCCGGGGCGTCCTGTCACGCTTTTACTCCCCCCCCACCCTGACCCTCCCCCACCAGTGGGGAGGGAATAAAATATTAGCCCCG
>CAZTKB010000219.1:0-5971 GCA_964614125.1 uncultured Desulfobacterales bacterium
GCTCGGCATTGCGGGTTAGTGTTTCTCGCGCATCGTCTTCCGTTATTACGGAAATTTTCTCCTCTTTTTCATTTTGATCCGTGCGAGGAGGGGAAGACAGCCTTTCCAACTGCTGCTGAATTTCCCGGATTCTTTTTTCTACATTTTCTTTCGCTTTTTGCGCAGAGTTCAACCGCCGCTGGTATGCCTCATTCGGTTTTTCATTTTTCCGCTGATGGAAATCCTGCAGTATTTGGTTTTGAGCGATTTCATGTATGGATAGGGTAGTCCTGGCATTTTCAGGTATGTCCCCGACATCTCGAAAAAAGCTGGGGATATCGCCCGGGCGGGATTCATCGCCCCCCTGTTTCACCTTGCTCACCACCCCACTTCTGAGAGTTATCTGGTAATCATCCAAAGGCTTTTTTCCCTCTTTCACCAGTACCAGGTCGTATCTTCCGTCCGGTCGGTTTTTCAGTTTGAACCAAGTGTCCTTACTCACCGGGACCGCGAGACATTTTTTTCCGTTCAACGTGACCTCTTGGTAGCTTCTCTGTTCGTTGTCGACCACCACCCTCGGAGGTTTGGAAAACGTTGCCGTAATTTTCTGAATATCGTTCATGGCATCCTCCTGCAACCGGCTTTTGTTCTTCGTAATGAACCCGATGAATTTAATTATAAGATTATGTTAATATGTATAGTAACCTATATATATCCGTATTTTTGAATTGTCAAAAGATTATTATCCGAATACCGGTCCGCGCCTCTTTCTCATCAGCGGATCCACATAACGGCTTTTTCCATCTGTTCGTGGAGCACCTGCTTCAGAGCTTCGGAAACGTCCCTGATCAACCGGTTCTTCCATGCGGAATCACCAACCATTCTCATTTTGATGATATCCCGGGTGCGGTATCGTTGCGAAGACAGCAACGAACTCATCTTGTCGTCGGATAAGACCCAACGCCTGGAAAAAACAGGGAGCACTCTCCGTTTCACGACTTCTTTGGCAGCCTCCATCCCATACGCTGCCAAAACGGCACCAACAATGGCGGAAATCGCCTGCCCCGCCAGGGGAAGGTGAAATACGGCGATACCGGCACCGCCCGTAACCATTCCCACAACGATTCCGGCCACGATGCTGGTTACCAGCGTCCACTCATGGTTGCCCAATATGGCATCCATACTGAATGGAAGCCGGTCGATCGTGTTCAACTCCGAACCGATGCGCCGGTTCGACAGATTCAGTGCGCTGCGGGGAATGCCGAAACGATGGCAGATCGGATCGGTATACATGGAGAGTTCGGGAAGCAGTGTCTGGTTCAGCCAGTCATCCAGGACTTTACCCATCTGATTTTCCATGATCACCGCAATCACCGTGTTTTTTCGGTTTTCGATCTCCGAAGGAAGGTCTTCCAGCCGTCTCAGGTCACCTTTTCTCCAAGATTCCAGAGCCGGATGAACGGCATGGGACACCAGCTCGTCTGCCAGAAAATACGACAGGCAGTCCATCAGGGAGGCCAGCTGGCGTTCCGCGATATCCATCAGAATTCCGGATGCCAAAAACGATTCCACCGCCTCCCGGAACTGTTCAAAAACCAGATCAGTATGACCGATTCTGGCCAGGCCCTTGGCAATGGTGAATTCCGGTTCCAACCCCCGCACCACAGCCTCTGCCTCGGGGAAAATCTGTTTGCACATCTCCAACGCCCAATCCATCCGGGATGCGCCACCGGTAAGAATCACCAGGCTGGGGGGGCTGTCTATCATCCGGCCCTTAGCCTCCCGCAGCATATCCTCCAAAGCCTTTTTCCAACTTTTTCCGTTCAATTCCTCCAGGGGGGCTTTCAGAATCTGTTCCATTTCCGCTTGGAAAATCCGGGGTTCGAACTCAATCGGCGGAGATACGGTTCGAAATTTAAGGCTGCTATCCACCATGTGTTCTGCGGATGTATACAATTCCGGAACAGCAAAGTATTTCTCCTTTCCTTCCCGGCATGCAATCAAGGCTTGTCGCTCAAAATGGGGAAACCTGGCGAACAATGCGTCCAGCCTGGCCCTCTCGATTGGTTGGTTTTTGAGGAGATACTCCAACGTCCGTTCAAAAATCAGCCGATCAAGAAGGGAAGCTCCCAGATCAGATCCGAAATCTGTAAGGCTTCTGTCTTCCAGGTGGCAAACGGCCGTAAAATCGGTGGTGGACGATCCCATATCAATGATCAACACATTTTCCATCAACCGTTCCGCATGAAGACGACTGGATCGGGAATCTTTGATATGAAGAAATGCGGCTCTGGATTCCTTGGCGACTTGCACCGGTTCCAACCCAGCCTGTTTGAGGATCCGGGCATACTGCGTCCGCTCGGAATCGGTCCAACCGGAAGGAGATCCGACAACAAACAGCCGCCCACCGATTTCCGGTACCTGCCCGGTTTCTTCCAGAATGTGGAGATATTTCCGGATAAACCTCTCCAACACCCGCTGGTGATCCGGGTCCTGGAGACGCCTTTTCATCGGTTTGATACCAACAATCAGTTCGGTAATTCCAATGCTTTTGATGGCTTGCTCGCCAATCAGATCCCCCACTCCGGGCTTATGTCCCAAGGCCGTGATCTGACTTTTTTTGGCCATAATTTCAACCATCTGAGGCTCTTCATCCCGGGCAGAGGAAGAAAGCCTGGCCAATGCCGTCTCCCCATGGCCCAAGTCGAATCCGATGATGTCAACCGCCCCTTGTGGTTCCCGGGGTGTTGGCGATTGCGGTATTGTTCTCATTTTCGCCATGGTATTGGTAAAAAATTCAGGAACGCCCCCGTTAGCCTCCATATGAGTATCTCTTGGCATTCTATTTTCCGGCCTCCCCCATCGGTTCGGCAGCCCTCCCCCGCAGCAGCACCCGGTTGTCACGGAGGAAAGCCGGTCGAATGGTCAGATGACGCCCGACCGATTCATCCAGACACGGTTCGATATCAAAATGGGAATGGATTTCCGGTTTTTCCGGATCGTAGTCTTCTACCGTGATACCATTGGTCTGTAAAATCGCCCGTAGGGAGCTGACTTTTTTGAGAGCCCATTGGCCGTCGTTAAAATATCGGGCTTCCAGCAAATCCTGAAACAGGGTCAAGATACCGGATTGCTGGGTAATCCATTCGTCGGCCCGCCCCATGGATTCCGGGCGAAAGAGGCTGTCGCCCAACCCCAATGCATCCGCGACATGATTCAAAAACGTAGGGACGGTTTCCATCCGGGGATTCACCTGAATGGAAACCGGAATACCAATATCCGACAGGGGTGTCCTTTTCCGGATGGATTCCATTTTTCGGAAGGTGGACATCAGAAAAATACTGATACCCAACGAAACAATCAGCAGTGCCCAAAGGAGGGACCGGTCGCCAGTCGATGGAAGTGACAGGATCGGAAATAACATCACCAATAAAATGCTGCACTGCACCAAAATTCCAAAGAGGATGGTTCTGCTTCCAAATGATTGGTCCGGATTTTCGAAAGGCCTGGAACGATCACGGTCGACATGGCAACCCACCTGCCGGACGGTCTGAAGAGAGACATGGACGGCATCCAGAAAAAACCCCAGTTTCCGGTACTGTTCCACCGGGTAGAACCCGGTCATGTCCCGGTACAGGCCCTTGAGGTATTGCCCCATCACTCCCATTGCCTCATCGACACTGCCCGACATTTGTATTTGCCGGGCAAGTTCCTGTTTTCGTTCATCGAAATGAGCGAGAAGATACGCCATACTCAGCATCCTTTCCGAAACCGAAACCATGCGCATGACCTTGAATAATATAAGTGGATCAACGGGATTGTTTGCATCTCGAAGGATTTCCGGAAAAATCGATCAACGTCACCGTCTTTTTCCGGGAAAAAGGGCAAGAAGAGAAAATGGAGAAAAGAAGGTTGTTACGCAAAAAAGCGGGTCCGGGTATTCGGCTCCGAACCCGCTTTCCGATGGTATGGCTAGAACTGGAAGCGCAGACCGCCGCCGATACGACCGTAAGAATCAATTTCATCAAATTCATCAAAAGCCGAACGACCCTCGACAAAGAGAGAGACATTCTTCTGATCCGGAGCACCGAACAACCGTACGCCGACATTCAAGATGAAGTCCGCCCGGTCATTCATACTGGAATGCCACCAGCCAACACCGGCACCGAAATACATCCTCTTGTAGTGATAGTTGGCCGTCAGATCCACCATCACGGAATTGGTGTCGTCGTCGCCTTTGATGACCGGAGCAAAACCCACCATGCCCAACAAGGAGAAGGTATCACAGAAATAATAATCATACCCGATACGGATCGGCAGAAAAGTGGCCGGGTCATCCTGGTACAGGATTCCGAGATCCGCTACAAAACGTCCCCGAGACGTCACGGTAACCATTTGATCCGCACAACCCGGAGCGGAGGAAGAAAGTCCCTTGTTATCTGTGACGGATACCCGGATGATATAGTTTCCGGATTTGGGCATGTTCAGCTGATGGGTGAAAGGAGGTGCGTCCAATACCTTTTCAGAAACCACTTTGTTGTCCGCATCCAAAACTTGAATCTTTACCGATGCCACGGATCCGTCCGGATCATTGGAAGCGGATGCATCCACCGTCACATCACCCCCCGCCATCAGTTTTTGAGGGGTTACGGTCACCTGGCACAAAGGCGCTTTGTTGGGAGCCGGCGGAGGAGGCTTGGGAGCTTCCGGGGCTTTGACAACCGGCGGAGGAAGCGGTTTCACCTCATCCAGGGCAACGTTCCCGCAAACCAGCGGCACCACAAATGAATAGGATTTCCCGGATTTCTCTACGACCACACGGAACGCCTTGAACGGTTTTTTCCCGGCCCACACCAGGTTTTTCATCAGTTTGATTTTTTTTCCGCTTTTGAACATCATCCACTGCAGGTTTTCTCCTGGTTTGACCTCAATTTCTTCGATACCGGGTTGACCTACCTGATGGACAAACGCTTCATACAGGTCCGGAGCACCGGCCATTTCAAAGCCTTTTTTCAGATCCGGAAGCGTCGCCTTGACCATTTTCTGGAGGTCGGAAACGGTTTTCAGTTCCGGTTTGTAAAACGGTCGCACTCCCAACTGTTTCAGTTTCGTTTCCGCCTGGGCCATACCCACAGTGCCCATTAACAGAAACACGGCAGCCATCAACAACCCAATCTTAGACTTCATGACTTTTCCTCCTTCGTTTTCCTGACAACGATTTTTTTCAACCCTGCTTTCTTCATCTCCGCATTCACCTTCAGTAATTCCCCAATTTTTTTTAACACAATTTAATCGAATTGAAAACCAAATTTTATACCCTGCCGGATCGAAACCATTTTTGGCAGCCGCCGCCCTACAGGGCGGCGTTGCAGCGAACCCGGATTAGAGTGTCGGATGATATGGACCACATGGACACGATAGACAAACACGGACGAACACAAAAGTACCTGTTGGCACTTGGGCGACCGGTCACGGCTTTCGGGCAGGAAAAGCTGTCTGAGGATGCTGCACTCGCCGGATCCACTGGGATTTCCTTTTCCGCTTGACAATGAAATTCGAATTCCCTACACCCTTTTCAGGTGATACCATTCATGAAGCTCCGTACAAAAACCCTCATCGGTATTTTTTTCGCCGCGATCACGGCCATTGCCGTCTTTTGGTACCTACGGGATTCCCATCGCCAACCCCCGGAATTTCGGACAGGAACCATCAGCCATGGCGATCTCCTGGTTTCCATCGATGCGACCGGAACCGTGGAACCGGAAGAAGTCATCGATATCGGTGCACAGATTGCCGGAAAAGTGGTCAGTTTCGGAATGGACCAGGACGGTCGAATGATCGACTATGGATCCAACGTGGAACAGGGGACGGTTCTGGCCCGGATCGACGATGCCCTGTATCAGGCCGATGCAGCCCAGGCACGGGCTCAAGTCCGTCAGGCCGAGGCATCCCTCCTTCGAGCCAAAGCCGATCTGGAACAACTTAAAGCCAG
>CAZTKB010000220.1:0-4101 GCA_964614125.1 uncultured Desulfobacterales bacterium
GTTTGTAAGGAAAAGAATGTCACTATCATCGATTTGAGCCCCGAAACCGTCGACCAGTTCCGGGATCGTACGATGTCCTTGTGGAACGAGGTGGCGTCCAAGAGCGAAATCAGCGCGAAGCTGGTGGCGTCCCTGAAGGCCTACCTGAAGGAAAAAGGCGTTCATATCGATTGATCCGGCCCCCGGGATGGCGGCAAGTCCGCCTTCCCGGAATGTTTTTCCAAGACCGTGGAGGATCCAGGTTATGATGAAAGTTCTTTGTGATGGAATCGACGGCCTGAGCCGCTGGATCGGCAGAGCTGCAGCCTTTTTGATCCTGCCGCTGGTGTTTGTGATCATGTACGAGGTGGTGAGCCGGTATCTTTTCAATGCGCCGACCCGTTGGTCCAACGAGATCACCCAGTACCTGCTCACCGCCGTGGTGATGCTGGGAGGCGCGTATTGCCTGGCGGACAATGAACATGTGAACGTGGATATTTTCTATCGAAATTTCTCGCCGACAACCCGCCACATCGTGGACATACTCACCTTTCTGGTGGTGGCCGCCTTTGTTTCCGCGATGGTCTGGAAAGGGGGGGAGGCAAGCTACGATGCGTTCGTTCATGGAAAACGGTCTCAGACCATCATGGAAATGCCCCTGTTTCCTTCCATGGTAATGGTTCCGATCGGCGCCTTTCTGTTGGGCCTGCAGAGTTTTTCCAAGGCCCTGCGGGCGGTCCTCCGGCTAATGGGCCGGGATGCGGTCGCGGGAAAGGGACGGTGAAGCCATGGAAACCTGGGTATTGATGATCATTGTGTTGTCCTCCCTGGTTCTGCTCCTGAGCCTGGGGATTCCCATTTCTTTCACCCTTTGCGGCATCGCCGCCGTCGGTATCCTGTTTACCTGGGGAGCCAACGGTCTCTTGCTGCTGTTCAACGATGCCTACGGCGAATCCTCCAGTTTTCTGCTTTCCGCTATTCCCCTTTTTATCTTCATGGCCAACATGCTGAAATCCAGCGGCATGGGGGATGATCTCTACGAGGTCGTTTTCCGGTGGATGGGCCGCGTTCGGGGCGGCCTGGCCGTCGGAACCGTACTGATCTGCGCCCTGTTCGCCGCGATGGCCGGCGTCAGTTCGGTGGCCACAGTCAGCATGGGGCTGATCGCCCTGCCGTCCATGATGAAACGGGGATATCAGAAGGAACTGGCCGTTGGAAGCATATCGGCTGCCGGTGCACTGGGAATTCTGATTCCGCCATCGATTATCATGGTGCTTTACGGTGCCACGGCCGAGGTTTCGGTGGGCAAACTCTTCATCGGGGGTATTATACCAGGCCTGGTGATGTGTTTGATTTTTATTATCTATATCCTGATCCGGGCCCTCTTGAACCAAAACCTGGCTCCGGCCGTGAACGAACGATTCACTCTGGCCGAAAAATTGGTGGTCCTCAAGGGTGTTCTGTTGCCGTTGGCTTTGATATGCTTGGTTCTGGGCGTGATTTATTTCGGTATTTGTACCCCGACCGAAGCCGCGGCTGTGGGAGCGTTCGGTGCCATGGGGTGTGCCTGGTTCTACGGGAAGCTGACCTGGAAAACCCTCCGAGATGCCCTGTGGAGCGCCATGAAAATTAACGCGATGATTTTCTGGCTGATCATCGGCGCGACGGCGTTCACTCATTTCATGGCCTATTCCGAAATACAGGGGATGATCCATCGGGCGGTGCTGTCTTTGGAGGTTTCTCCTTGGATGATCCTGTTGTCCATCCAGGTCATCTATTTTATTCTGGGCATGTTCCTGGATCCGGCCGGAATTCTCATGCTGACCACTCCCATTTTCGTTCCGATCATCACGGAATTGGGTTTCGATCCGCTCTGGTTCGGGATTCTGTTTGTGGTCAACATGGAAATGGCCTATATTACCCCGCCGTTCGGATTCAACCTGTTTATCATGAAAGGAATCGTTCCGCCTGATATCAGCATGATGGATATCTATCGGTCGGTGATTCCGTTTGTGCTGCTGCAGTTTTTCTGCCTGCTGTTGATCATGCTGTTTCCGGAACTGGCGACCTGGCTGCCGGAACTGATGGTGACCAGATAGATGCCGGCGGGAAACAACGCTGCGGCATAAATGTCGATTTGTAACCATATATAGGGAGATGAAAGGATGGGTACCGATATCCAGCGGATTCTGTTTGCCTCCGATCTGTCCAAGCATGCCCCGGCCGTATTCCGGTATGCCGTTTCGTTGGCCGGGCGTTATGAAGCATCCATTGTCATTCTGCATGTGATGGAGGCCGCACCGCCCGGTGTGGAAGAACAGGTCGCCAGCGCTATCGGAAGCGACCTGTATCAGGAATTGAAAACTCAAAAAAAGGAAGGCGCCCGGCATATTCTGATCAACAAGAAATCGGATGCGCTTCGGATTCAGGAAGAACTGATCCGGATGCACCAGGTGACCGAAGCCCATGTGGATTTTGAGCCCCGGCGGGTATCCATCGCGGATGTGATTGTCACCGAAGGGGACCCGGCGGAGGAAATCGTCATCAACTGCGCGGAGACCAGTTGTGATGTGATTGTGATGGGATCACCGCATCGGGGGATGCTGGCGGAAAAACTGACCGGCGGCATTGTCCGGAAAGTTTTGAGGCGGACCCGGAAACCCGTGTTTCTGGTTCCGATTGGAGAATAACGCTGGTATACCATGACTCAGGAGAAACGATATGTCTACCACCATACGGTTGCAATTGGAGCATGAGAATCAGATCGCGATCATCACCGTCGACCATCCGCCGGCCAACACCTGGAATCTGGCGACATTGGCTGAATTTGAACAAACCATCGAAACGGTGGAGCAGGACGACCGGGTACGGGTCGTGGTTCTCACCGGGGCTGGAGAAACCTGCTTTTCCGCCGGTTTCGATGTGACGGACGCCGCCAATTCCCCGGTGATCAGTCCGAAGGCCAGAGCCCTGTGGCGGAAAATCGATCGGTTTTCCAAGCCCGTGATCGCGGCCCTGAACGGGCATGCCTTGGGCGGGGGGCTGGAGTTGGCCCTCTCCTGTCATTTTCGGATCATGGTCCGTTCGCCGAAGGCGACCGTAGGTCTGACGGAGCTTAATCTGGGGATCATTCCGGGGTGGGGCGGAACCCAGCGGTTGCCGCGTGTCGTGGGGCGTGCCAAGGCGCTGGAAATGATGTTACTCAGCAAGCGGTTGAACGCGGAGGAAGCGCTGGAGATCGGCCTGGTGAATCGGTTGGCAGAGCCCGGATCTCTCATGAACGACGTCATGGACCTGGCGAAAACCCTGGCCGAGCGTCCACCTGTTGCGGTTCGATGGGTGCTGGATGCCTTGACGGCCGGCCTGTATGAAGGGCTGGATGCCGGACTCGATGTCGAGGCCCAAGGTGCTGCCGCAGTGAGGGACACCGAGGACCGCAAGGAAGGGTTTGCGGCATTTCTGGAAAAACGCAAACCCGTGTTCCAGGGCAAATAATGCGCCGCTTCTATTATGGATGGGTGGTCGTCGGCGGGTTGTTCGGCGTCGCCTTTTTCGGACCGATGGGCCGGTACATCCTGACATCTCTGTTCCCCTTCATTCTCCAGGATCCGGGGTGGTCCCGGGACACGATCGGGCTGGGATTCACCATTCATTTCTGGGTATATGCGGCTTTTGCCATGGCGACCGGGAAGCTGCTGGACCGCATCGGCGGCCGGATCATCATTTTCACCGGCGGGGTCCTGATGCTGGCCGGCCTGATCGGATTGTCCCGGGTGGAGGCGGTCTGGCAGTTTTATCTGCTGTTCGGCGTGGTTCTGTCGGCGGCGGTGGCCATGACCCATTTTGTGCCCAACACCGCCATTGTCCGGAAATGGTTCGTGAAGAAGGCAGGGCTGGCCACCGGAATCGTCACGGTCGGAACCGTTTTGGGCCTTGGTGCGCTTCCGCCGATCGTCAGCCGGCTGAGCGATGCCATGGGATGGCGTAGCGCCTGTCTGATTTGCGGATCCGTCATCGGCGGACTGATCGTTTTGATCGCCCTCTTTTTGATCCGAAACACCCCGGAATCCATGGGGCTGGTTCCGGATGGCAGGAAGGACGCCGGCCGGGATGGTTCGCCCC
>CAZTKB010000220.1:4111-5959 GCA_964614125.1 uncultured Desulfobacterales bacterium
CACATTGTGCCGCCATATATCGGCCTCCGGATTCCGCAGGGGATACGACCGGGAAAGAGGCCATGCGGACACGGAATTTCTGGTATTTTTTCATTGTCTATTCCGTCACCGGAATCCCATTGCAGGGGATATTGAGCCATGTGATCGTATGGGCTGTGGAAGCGGGGGTCTCCCGGGCCGATTCCGGTCTGGTTCTGGCTGCGTTGACCATTCCCTCCATTCCGATCCGGATCTTGGCCGGAAGCCTGGGAGACCGGTTCGGAAAACGCCGGATGCTGTTGATTTCCAATTTCGCCACCGCCGTGATCTGGTTGGCGGGTTATTTCTTTATTCATGACGGCGCCTCCTTTTTCATTTTCGCCGTGATCCTGGGGTTTGTCTACAGTGCGCCGTTTTCCCTGTATACCCCTTTTCTGGGGGATATTTTCGGGCGGTCGGCGGTGGGAACCCTGATGGGGGCGGTGACCTTGGGCCATGGCATCATCGGAGGTGTGGGGCCCTATCTCTGGGGATGGATCGCGGGCCATACCGGTTCCTATGCGTTGAATTGCATCATTTCGGCGGGATGCTACGGCATCGTTACCCTCTTCCTGTGGCTGATCCAGGACCGCAGGGAAACCTCGTCCGTACCCTGAGGAGGTATCCATGAACGAATTGTTCCAACCGGGAAGGATCGGAACGCTCTCGATTTCCAACCGACTCGTACGATCCGCCACCTATGACGGCATGGCGGAAAAATCCGGGAAGGTTTCCCCGCTTCAAATGGATCTGTATCAGAAACTGGCCCGCGGTGGTGTCGGCCTCATCGTCACCGGTATTGTCAGCGTGCATCCCTCGGGACGGATTTCGGCCTTCCAGAATACCATCGATACCGACGAAACAATTCCCGGATTCAAGGAGCTGACGGATGCCGTGCACGAACACGGCGCCCGGATTGCCATGCAACTGTTTCATGGAGGCAGGGAATGCGTGGCCTATCAGCAGGCCAAAAACCGAATCCCCCTGGCACCATCTGTTGTCAAAAACGACCCTCATTACAACGGAACCTGCCGGGAGATGACCGGCGCCGAGATCGAGGAAATCATCGATGCTTTCGGCCGTGCCGCTTCCCGGGCCCAGGCGGCCGGGTTCGATGCCGTGCAGGTTCATGCGGCGCATGCCTACCTGTTCAGCCAGTTTTTGTCGCCATCGGTCAATCTCCGAACGGATTCCTGGGGTGGCTCCCCGGCCAACCGCCTGGCGTTTTTGCAAGAGGTCTGCAAGCGGATTCGATCTGAGGTGGGTGCGGATTTTCCTGTGATGGTCAAGCTGGGAGTCGCAGACGGATTTCCGGGCGGCCTGGAATTTGCGGAAGGAAAACAGGCGGCTCTTCATTCCGCGACATGGGGCATCGATGCCCTGGAAATCAGCCAGGGGCTTCGGGGCAAGCGCTACAGCGAAACGGAATTTCGGACCGGTATCCGGGACAAAAGCCGGGAAGCCTATTTTCGGGACTGGTGCCGGGAAGTCCATGCCTCTGTCGATATCCCGGTGATGATGGTTGGGGGATTGCGAAGTCCGGATCTGATGGCTGAAATTCTGCGGCAGGATGAGGCCGATTTCGTATCCATCAGCCGGCCCCTGATCCGGGAACCGGATATTGTCCATCGCTGGAAACAAGGTGATACTGCACCTTCCACCTGCATTTCCTGCAACCGCTGTTTCGACAACCTGCTTCGCGGCATTCCCCTGGCCTGCACCGAGCCGGCGTGACCCTTCCGGGACGGCTGGCGAAAGCCTGCATTTAGTGCCCCTACGTTCCTCCTCGCCTCTACACAGCTGATATGTCGGAGCGGGGGACCTATTCTG
>CAZTKB010000221.1:0-5874 GCA_964614125.1 uncultured Desulfobacterales bacterium
GGGGGTTGTCTACATCCCCTTGATGATGTCCACCCTGGTGATGATTCGTTCCGGTTCGGACGGCATCATCTGTATATATTTTCTGCTGGCCGTTGTTTTCGCCGGTGACATCGGGGCGTTGTATGCCGGAACTTTTTTGGGAAAGCATAAACTATGCCCCGGCATCAGCCCCAAAAAAACCATTGAGGGCTCCGTGGGCGGTATTCTGGCGAACCTGGTTGTCGGCTTGGGTATCCACGCCTGGTTTCTGCCCGACGTCCCCCGCATGCATGCCGTGTCACTGATCTTGGTCATCGGAGCTGCAGGGCAGATCGGGGATTTGTTTGAATCGGTTTTGAAACGCACCGCCGGAATCAAGGACTCCGGTTCGATACTGCCGGGCCATGGAGGAATGCTGGACCGTATTGACGCGCTGCTGTTCGCAGCCCCGTCAGCATGGATATTCCTTACGTTGGTGAACTAACCCCTCCTCCAACAGACAACAGGTCATGAAATCTCTTACCATTCTGGGATCGACCGGATCCATCGGTCGCAATGTTCTTCATATCGCTGGAGAATTTCCGGATCGCTTTCGCGTCCGCGCGCTTTGTGCCAACCGCAGCGTTGAACTCCTGTCCCAACAGATCCTGCGATTTCAACCGGACATCGCGGTCGTCGGAACCAAA
Source organism: uncultured Desulfobacterales bacterium (assembly GCA_964614125.1). GTDB lineage: Bacteria > Desulfobacterota > Desulfobacteria > Desulfobacterales > Desulfatirhabdiaceae > UBA4064. The sequence continues at coordinate 666 of CAZTKB010000221.1, forward strand.
GAATCCGCCCTGGCCCTGGAACGGCTTCTGGCTGGGCGGATTTCCGTTGATATCCTGCACGGTTCTCCAGGACTTGCCGAAGCGGCATCCCTGGATTCTGTGGATATGGTGGTAGCCGCCATGGTGGGAGCAGCCGGGCTCCGACCGGTTGTCCAAGCCATCCAGGCACGGAAAAACATCGCGTTGGCCAATAAAGAAACCTTGGTTGCAGCGGGTTCCCTGGTAATGGAACTGGCCGATACGGCCGGAGTGTCCATTCTTCCGATTGACAGTGAACACAGCGCCGTATTCCAATGCCTGCAGGGGAATCATTGGAAGGATATAATAAAGATCATTCTCACCTGCAGCGGAGGGCCGTTTCGCACTGTCCCCGCCCGGGAGCTGGAATCCCTCCGGCCGGAGCAGGCACTGCGGCATCCGAACTGGTCCATGGGCGAAAAAATCACCATCGACTCCGCCACCCTGATGAACAAGGGATTGGAAATCATCGAAGCCGCGCATCTGTTCCGAATGCCGCCGGAGCGGATCGAGGTATTGGTTCACCCGCAAAGCATCATTCATTCCATGGTGGCATTCCAGGATGGATCCATATTGGCACAAATGGGAGTTCCGGACATGAAAACCGCCATTTCCTACGCCCTGTCGCATCCCGAGAGGCTTCCTATCGGGCAGCCGTTTCCGGATTTTGTGAAACTGGGCTCCTTTACCTTTGAAAACCCGGACATGGACCGGTTTCCCTGTCTCCGGTTGGCACTGGAAGCCTGCCGAACGGGCGGGACCCTGCCGGCGGTAATGAATGCCGCCAACGAAATCGCGGTTCAGGCCTTTTTGCAGGGCCGGATTCCTTTCACCGGAATACCGGCACACATCGAGCGCGTCATGGACCACCACGCCATCGTCACCTCACCTTCCCTGGAGGACATTCTCCTGGCGGACGAGTGGGCCAGGAGACACATCACGTCATGACCAGTCTCTATGCTTTTGTCATCGTTCTCGGAGTCCTGGTTTTCGTTCATGAACTGGGGCATTTCCTGGTAGCCCGCCTGTTCGGTGTGGGCGTAGAGAAATTCTCCTTGGGCTTCGGGCCCCGAATTCTGGGTAAAACCATCGGCCGAACCGATTATCGGATTTCCGCCATCCCGTTGGGTGGATTCGTCAAAATGGTCGGGGATGAACCGGATGCGGAACTGCCTCCGGAAGACATTCCGATTGCCTTTAATCACAAACCCTTGGTTCAGCGTTTCCTGATCGTGGCCGCAGGCCCTCTTTCCAACCTGCTCCTGGCCATCGCGATTTTCTTCGGGGTCATGCTTCATTCCGGAATGTTCATCCTGGAACCTACCATCGGCAAAATCGAACCCGGCAGCCCCGCGGAAACAGCGGGGCTCTCCCCTGGGGACACGATCCGAGCCATCGACGGCAAGTCCATCGAAAGCTGGGAGGAAATGGCAGATCGCATCGTGAAAAGCGGCGGTCGGCCCTTGGTCCTTACCGTATTCCGGTCCGGAGAACTGGCGGAAATCCAAGTGGCTCCGGCCGCCCGGAAATCGACCAATGTTTTTGGTGAATCGGTGGATCGGTATGCCATCGGCATCGTTTCCTCCGGAAACGTACATTCCAAGCCGGTCACACTTTGGGAAGCCTTGTCCCAAAGTTTGGCCCAAACCGTCCGGATCACCCATCTCACCATCCAGAGTCTGGTCAAGGTCATTCAGGGGTCTCTTTCTCCCAAAACCCTGGGTGGACCTCTCATGATCGCGGAAATGGCCGGTCAGCAGGCCAAGGAGGGGGCGGCCAGCCTGATTTTTTTTATCGCCGTCCTCAGCATCAACCTGGCGATTCTGAATTTTCTGCCCATTCCGGTTCTGGATGGGGGCCATCTGATGTTTTTTCTCATTGAAGCGGTGATTCGGCGTCCGATCAGCCTCCGGGTCCGGGAAAAAGCCAACCAAATTGGCATTTCCCTGTTGCTGCTGCTCATGATTTTGGTGTTTTACAACGACTTGAACCGCTATGCGGAATCCATCATCCGGTTTTTCACGGATATCACCCGATTCCTTTTTATCTGAACAGGGGATGATATGGCTACCCGATTGGAAATCGCCCTTCAACCCGAGCTTTTCGATGCCGAAGGAGCCGGCCTCCAACAAAAGGCCCGGGAATATTTCGGCATCCACATCGATTCTGTCCGCACGGTCTCGATCGTTACCATCGACGCGGATCTTTCCGGGGAGCAACTGGCTGCGGTGCAAACCGAACTGTTCACCAATCCGGTCACCCAGGTTTCTTCCTACGCCCCCCTGTCCATTCCTTTTGACTGGTGCATTTGGGTCGGATACCGTGCCGGTGTCAAAGACAATCCAGGAAGCACGGCCGTAGAAGCCATCGAAGACATCCTAGGGATTCGATTCGGCAAGAATCACTCGGTATATACCTCCCGGCGCTACTGTATCCAGGGAAAAAACCTGGCACAAGAATCCATCCGCCTCATCGCCGATTCTCTTCTGGCCAACAGCATCATTCAGCAATGGAAAATATTTTCCGCTCGGGAATGGGATCCTTCCGTCGGGATCGGCCTGATTATTCCCCAAGTCATTCTGAATCATATGCCCACCGTATCCGTAATTCCGTTGAGCGCAGATGCGGACCTATATCGTCTGAGCCGAGAACGGAACCTGGCCCTCCATTCCCAGGACATCCCCATCATCCGCAGCTATTTCACGGATTCAAGAGTCCTGGCCCAACGAGCTGCCCATGGATTGTCCGAACCCACGGATGTGGAACTGGAATACATTTCCCAGGGAAGAAGCGACCATTGCAACCACAACACCTTCCGCGGCCTTTTCCGGTACAAGGATCTGGTGACCGGTGAAACCGGAAATCTCGATAACCTGTTCAAGACCTGCATCGAGACGCCAACCTTGGCCTTACAGAAGAAAAAGAACTGGGTCGTTTCCGTATTGTGGGACAACGCGGGGGCGGGGCGGTTCGACAACAACCATTATTACGTAATTACCGGAGAAACCCACAATTCTCCGTCCAACATGGAAGCCTATGGCGGAGCGATCACCGGGATCGTTGGTGTCTACCGGGATCCGTTAGGTACCGGGAAAGGATCCCGCCTGATCATGGGAAGCTACGGGTTCTGTGTCGGTCCACGGGATTACGCCGGAGACCTGAAACCCCATCTTCATCCCCGTCGTCTTCTGGATGGGGTTATCGAGGGTGTCCGGGATGGCGGCAACAAAAGTGGAGTTCCCACCCCTTTCGGCCAGGTAGTGTTTCATCCCGGCTACATGGGAAAATGCCTGGTTTTCGTGACAGCGCTGGGTATTATGCCATCCAGGGTTCAGGGAACCCCGGCCGAGCAGAAAACCACGTCGGACGGCGATATCGTCATCATGTGCGGAGGCAGGATCGGCAAGGATGGAATTCATGGAGTCACTGCCTCCTCCGAGGTCTTTTCCGAGCATACCCCGGCCGGGCATGTTCAGATCGGCGATCCCTACACCCAGAAAAAAATGCATGATTTTTTGCTGGAAGCCAGAGACGAAGGATTGATCCAGTTCATTACAGACAACGGCGGAGGAGGACTTTCCTCATCGATCGGTGAATCCGCACGTTTTTCGAACGGTTGCCGGATTGAACTGGAAAAAGCCCCTTTGAAATACGAAGGCCTGGACCAGTGGGAAATCTGGGTTTCCGAATCCCAGGAACGCATGACCGTTGCCGTCAAACCGGAACATGTCGACCGGTTTATGGAACTCTCCCGCAAGCATGCTGTCGAAAGCACTGCGATCGGAACCTATACCTCCACCGGAAAACTGCATATCACCTACGAAGGAAAAACCTGCGCTTATATCGACATGAATCTGCTGACATCGGGATTTCCCCAATGGGAATTTGACGCCCACTGGATGGATCCGGAACACCGCGGGTTGACCGAACCGGTTCTGGGAGAGCCGAAACACTACGGCAACCTGCTTTTGGATATGCTCCGAAGTCCAAACCTGTGTTCACGGGAATGGATCAGCCGCCAGTACGATCACGAGGTGCAGGGAACCAGTGTCATCAAACCGCTGGTCGGAAAATACCGGGACATCCCATCCGATGCCTGTGTAATCCGGCCGGTTTTGCATTCCGAGAAGGGCCTGGCTTTTTCCCAAGCCCTTCTCCCCTTTTATTCTCCCATCGACGCCTACCACATGACGGCCTGCACGATGGATGAAGCGGTCCGCCGGTTGATCGCAGTCGGCGGAGACCCCGATCATATCGGAGGAGTGGACAACTTCTGCTGGCCCAGTATCCAGTACGATCCCGTTCGAAACCCCGACGGACGACTCAAAGCAGCCCAACTGGTCCGATCCTGTCTGGCTTTGAGGGACATGTGCATGGCCTACGAAATCCCGCTGTTGTCCGGAAAAGACAGCATGTATGTGGACGGCCACCTGCCGGGAAAATACGGCGAAACCCACAAGGTATCCGGTTTGGAGACCCTTCAGTTTTCCGCGGTATCCCTGGTTCGGGATGTCCAGACCTGCTGCACGATGGAAGCCAAACATCCGGGAGATCCGGTATATGTAATGGGAATCACTCGTAACGAACTGGGTGGTTCTGAATTCTACCGCCTTTTGGGATACACGGGGCTTAACGTCCCCCGGGTTCGACCGGATGAGTGCCTTCCCATTTACCGGTGTGTTCATTCCACCATTACGCTGGGACTGATCGCTTCCGCACACGGGATTTACAGTGGAGGTCTGGCCGTTCATCTCGCCATGATGGCCATGGGTGGGGATCTGGGTATGGAAATTGATCTGGCCCATCTCCCCCGGGAAGATATTCGGACCGATTGGAAGGCCTTGTTCTCCGAATCGGCCGGGCGGATCCTGGTCACCGTTTCCCCCGACTGTGTCATGGATTTCGAACGCCTGGCCAAAGGGATTACCCTGGCCCGGATCGGAGTGACCACCCGGGAGAAAAATCTGATCATTCGTGGACAGGATGGAAAGCTGCTGATGGACATCCCGGTGGACGAGTTAAAATCGGCCTGGAAACAGCCTTTTGGAGATCTGATATGAAACCCAAACCGGAAGCCCTGGTACTGACCGGATACGGTCTGAACTGTGACATGGAAACCGCATACACGGTGGAACAGGCGGGTGCGACGGCCCATCGTATTCACATCAATTCCCTGATTGACGTGTCCATT
>CAZTKB010000222.1:0-5844 GCA_964614125.1 uncultured Desulfobacterales bacterium
CGACCGGCGGCTTCCGTTTCGCAAAATCGATATTTTCCCCAAACCCATGGAGGTTCCTTTGCCGACATGCACCAGCTCGGCGGTCAGCAGCCAGGGCAGCAGCCAGGAGTCGGACCCGTTCAGCCGGGCGTTTCCGATCAGGCCGCCCATGGGCACTTTTTTGCGCTGCCGGTTGGAGTACCGGCTGTATTCGACCCATCTGAGATCGTTCGGCAGCGGATCGATCTTTTGAAAGCCATGCATCAGGTTCATATACCCGTCCTTCCCCAGCGGCTCTCCCTCGTAAAACAAAAGGCTCAGCGCTTCCAGCCTTCGTACCAGGGTGGCGAAAAAGTCCGTCCATTCCATCCGCCCCTGGTACTTTCCCTTGATTTTCAAACGGACAGGAGTCTGAAACTGAAATGACACGGGGTCTGGAACCTCCGGTTCCGCCTGAAGCCAGTCGGACAGGGACGCAGCCGCGTGCAGGCCGATTCCGTCGCATTCATCCAGGGATATAGGGCTTCTTTTTCCCCCGGGAAGCACCCATTCCATGCCCTGGATATGATAGTTGATCCGGGAGGGGCCAAGCCCCATGGAACCGCCGGATTCGATGGCCCGGGCCACGGCCGGAAATGACCGGATACACCGGCCGATCAGCGTGATGTCCAGTTGCTGTTTGCCGTTTGGATCGCATTCCGCGGGGGAAACAATATATGCCCTGGGTTTTTCCTGGAATCCCGAAAACATGGATTGGTCCTCAAATAGCTGGAAATACGGGCAATGTTCCCGAATCAGGCAGGTTTTGCATCCGGGTTTGTGGGCGAAGGGGCATAACAAACGTTTCAATTCCCATCCGATCAGACCCCTCCAGGCGGATCCCATGAATCCGTTAACCGGGCGGTCCAGGCGGATATCGAAACGATACCGTGCAATCGGCAGGCTTCCGAAAAAAGTGGTGGGAGATGTTTCGGTGATGGCCATGGTTTCCTCTGTTACCCAAGGTTGTTGATCCGGTTTCCGTGTAGCGGGATATGGAACCGGGTATTCATACGTGTTTGAACGATTGGTCGATAGCATTCCCTGATTTGTGACAAATCATCTGAAATTTTCTGCATCTTCGAAAAATATTCGCAACAGTCGGATGAGCAGGTTCTGTTGCAGGCGGCGTGTTTCTTATGGGTGGTAAATGATATTGGTTGTAAACCGGATGGAGATCTTGTTTTTGAATGACCAGGCCGGGAAGTTCGATTCGGATGGTTTTCAACGGGGTATCCCCCTTTCCGGGCTGGTTGATGGGAAAACGGCCGGATGAGACGCGGGGGCGATGTCTGTGAGAAAAAAAACGATCGAAAACATATTCGTCGATGTTCATGAAACCCCTCCTGAGAGAAGTGTGGGAGAAAACAGGATACAGCGTCATGAAACGAAAAATCGTGTTTCCGGGCAAGAGTCGCAATATTGCGGCCCCATCGCCCCCCGGTGTCGGGGTGTCACCGGGCCGGAGTGGGGACGGGAAATACTTGTCAGGACCCTCCTATGTCCATGGTTTCAAAGAATAAGAAAATTTTACGCTCAGACGGAGCCTCCAGCCAAAGGCTCGGGGCACTATCTGTTACTGCCGGTATGGCTCGGTTCAGACGAGGAACCAGAGTTCCCCCCATTCAGAAAGCTTTCTTCCAGCCGCTCGATTTCCTCCCGGATTCGGGCGCGTTCGGCTTCGGTCAGGGACGGGTCGTTCAGTCTTCGGGATAATCCCAGCAGGATCATTTCCTGCCGGTATTCCGTACACGTATACTTCATCCGGATCTTCCTGTATTGGTCAGGCTTTCCCGGAAAACCCGGTAAAAGGCCTGGTGATCGGCCAGACCCCAGGAGAAGACGGATCCGAATTCCTGAATGTTTTTTTTGTGAATCACCAGATTTACGCTATGCCGGAATGCCGTCAGGTTATCGTGGGTATGATGTTTGTCGGAGATCAGAACGGCGAACATGTTCCGCCTGGTGCTCATCGGGATTTCGGCCAGGGTTGTCAGAACCAGGGAGGCATCGGACCTGGGTGCGTTGAACGACTCGTCAATCACGATGACATCAAAGGTTTGAAACCGCATTTTCATCTGGGCGATGGTTCCGGTGGAGGCGTCCGCCGGCGAATAGGATTTCGCGGCCAGTTCCCGCGAGGCGATACTGCGGATGGAGGCATCGGAAGTGCAGATGAGTGCGGTCCGCATGCCGGGTTTGGTGAATTCCGAAGGCGTATCGAAGAATTGGTTATCCATCCGTTGGGAGGCGGCAGGCATCTCCGAAGGGGCGGAAAAAACAGATTCCAGCGGTACCGGATTTCGGGTGTCGATGGGAATTTTGTTTTTGCACCGGGGGCAGCTGATGGCCAGCAATTGGCCGGGAGGGAGCTTTTCCTCCGGAATCTTGTACTTTTCCTGACAATGGCCGCAAATGACTTCCATTCGATTGCTCCTAGATCCTGTCCCGCAATTTCTTGTTATACTGCTTGTCCAGTTCCAGATTTTCGATGTCGGTCGTTTTTTCTCCCCGGCCGGATTTGATCTGGTCGATCCCCCTGCTTACCACGCTTCGATGGGAGGCATAGGCGATGGCCGTCTCTTCCGTGATCTGCCCGTTCTGGTAGAGATCCAACAGATAGGTGTCGAAGGTGACCATACCGAAAGCCTTGCCGGCCTGGATGATCTCGTAAAAAGTCTTGCCTTCGGATTCCCCGTGGAGAATGGAGTCTTTCACCCGGAGGCTTATCGACAGAATTTCGAATGCCGGCACACGGCCTCCGCCGATCTTGGGCAGCAACCGCTGGCTGATGATCCAGCGAATGGTGTCTGACAGACGGACCCGAACCTGGTTTTCTTCTTCGGTCTGGAACATCCCGAGGATTCGGTTGATCGTTTGGCCGGCATCCACCGTATGCAGGGTGGATAGGACCAGATGCCCGGTTTCCGCCGCGCTCAGGCCGATTTCCACGGTTTCCCTGTCGCGCATTTCACCCACCAGAATGACTTTGGGAGCCTGGCGGAGGGCTGCGCGCAAACCGGAGGCAAACGTGATGAAATCCGCTCCCATCTCCCGCTGGTTGAAAGTGGCTTTTTGGGGGGAATGCAGATATTCGATCGGGTCTTCCAGAGTAACGATATGGACGGGCAAGGTATCGTTGATTTCATTCAAGATGCTGGCCAGTGTGGTGGTTTTACCGCTTCCGGTGGCGCCGGTCACCAGAACAATGCCGTTTTTTTCCTGCGCGATTTTTTTGAAGACAGTCGGAAGGCTGAGATCCTCGATACTGGGGACGTGGGTTTCGAGCTTGCGCAGCACGATGCTGAATTTTCGCTGTTGGGAAAAGATATTCACCCGGAACCGGCATTTCCCGGACAGCTCGTAGGAAAGGTCGCAGGAGCCTTCCCGCAGGAGGTTTTCCAGCAGCCTGCGGTCGTTGTTGATCAGGTTCAGGGCCATCATCTCGGTTTGATACGGAGTCAGCGGGCCGAATTCCGGGGTCATCTCGACCTCGAGAAGCTGTCCGTCGCTTTCCACCTGAAACGGCTTGCCCGGAGTCAGGTTCAGGTCGGACACATTCGCATGGGAATCCAGCATCTTGGTGAGGATATAGTCAAGCTCCTGATGTCGCATCGCAACGGTCCTGTATCTTGAATAAGAATGGATGTATCCTCTGATCCTGTCGGTCCGGTTTTTGGCCGCGGGATCAGGCTTCCGTGAAATCGGTCGGCGGATTTTTCAGAAAACCCCGGAATTTGTTTTTGTCATTGGCTTTTGCGTAGGCTTCGTCCGGAGATATCATCCCTTTGTTCAGAAGTTCCATGATCGCGTCGTCCAGCAGTTGCATCCCGTACCGTTTTCCGACCTGAATGGAGGAGGGAATCTGGAAAGTTTTTCCTTCCCGGATCAGGTTTCTCACCGCCGGGGTGGCGATCATGATTTCCAGGGCGGCGCACCGCCCCTTTTTGTCGACCCGTTTGAACAGCACCTGTGCAATGACAGCGCGAAGACCGTCGGCCAGGGTGGATCGGATCTGCTCCTGCTGGTTGGCCGGAAAGACTTCAATGACACGGTCCACGGTTTTGGCGGCACTCGAAGTATGGAGTGTCCCGAACACCAGATGGCCGGTGGAAGCGGCTTCGATGGCCAGGGAAATGGTTTCCAGGTCCCGCATTTCCCCCACCAGGATGATATCCGGATCCTCCCGCAACGCCCCCCGAAGGGCGGCACTGAAGGAGCGGGTATGTAATCCCACTTCCCGGTGGTTGATGATGCATCCCTGGCTTTCGTGAACAAACTCGATGGGATCCTCTACCGTGATGATATGGTCCTTCCGGGAACGGTTGGCTTTGTCGATGATGGCGGCCAGGGTGGTGGATTTTCCACTTCCGGTAGGGCCGGTAACCAGGACCAGCCCCCGGGGAAGCAGGGCCAGTTTGGGGATGACCGGAGGAAGTCCCAGTTGCTCGGTCGTGAGAATTTTGGTGGGGATTTCGCGGAAAACCGCACCGATTCCATATTTTTGCTGGAAGAAATTCGCCCGGTATCTTGCCAGCCCCGGAATTTCATATCCGAAATCGATATCTCCGGTTTCTTCAAAAACCTTGATCTTGTCTTCCGGTGTGATTTCGTAAAGAATGGATTTCAGAGTGTCGTTGTCCAGGATCTTGTATTTGACCCGCTCCATTTCGCCGTGGATCCGAAGAGCCGGGGGTTGGCCGGATACCATGTGAAGGTCCGAGGCGCCCTGATCGTGCATCAGTTTGAAAAATGCGTCAATTCTCGCCATGAATCAGGTTCCTTCCTTGTTGCAGCGAAAACATGGAGGAATTAGTCCGAGCCGGAAAGTTTGCCCGCGGTGTCACCGATTTTGCGGATCTTCTGATATTCCTGTTCCAGGGACAACATTTGCTGGTTTTCCATATCCAACAGTTTGGCATGGGAATCAATGACAGCCCGGATCTGCGATTCGATCTGCATCCGTTGGGTTTTCAGCCGGATCAGGTCTTCGTGCACCTGGGCCAGGCGGTTGTAGGCCTGCTGGATGATGGTTTCAGCTTTCTGTTCCGCCTCCGAGAGGATGGCGGCCGCCGATGTTTTGGCGGTGGCCGTCAACTGATCCATGATCTGGTTGGTCTGCTGCAACTGTTCCCGGGCGGTTTGCTCCTGCCGGGTCAGACGCTGGTTGGCCTCCTCCAGAGAGCGGTTTTCCTCTTTCAGGCGATTGTTCTCGGCATAGAGACTGTCCATGCTGCGGGCAACCTGATCCAGAAACTCATCCACTTCCCGGATATCGAAACCGCGGAAACGAATATGAAATTGGTGCTGCTGGATGTCCAGCGGCGATATTTCAATAAAATCCCGCATGGATGTGCCTCAGGACAGAAAGGTGACGGAAAGCCGGATCAGGGTATTGACCACAAAATTCTGAAGAAAGATGATGATCAAAAATACCAGGATAGGGGAAAAATCGATGCCTCCGAAGCTGACCGGCAGCCGGGATCGGATCTGGTATAACACCGGCTCCGTCGCGGAATGGATAAACCGAACGATGGCGTTGTAGGGATCGGGGTTGACCCAGGAGAGAATGGCTCTGGCGACGACGATCCACAGATAGATGTTGAGGACGATATCCAGCACCTTGGCGACGGCGGCAAGGAGATAACCAATTATAAACATATGAAATCATGTCCTTTCCAGGTTGTGTGACGACTTGTTTCCATGTATAACTAAAGACTATTCCGGGGCCAAAGTCAATCATTTTCCCTTTTCAGAGCCCTGTCAAAGTAATGTGTCATTCCCGCTTCTTCCTCTTGCGGAGGTGCCCAGACCCCCACCCCAACC
>CAZTKB010000223.1:0-5824 GCA_964614125.1 uncultured Desulfobacterales bacterium
GCATCCGAGTTCTTTTCCAAAAGAAAGCGGGATGGGTCGCCCCGGAACGGCGGGCCAAAAATCCGCATTGCCGAATCAGGGTGCAGTAGACACCGTGGACAGAATGGACGAAAATGGACAGAATGGACAGGCCACGGAATACCTCGGGCCGGGGATGCAGTATTGTGACGGATCCCTGGGGCAAGATGGGTGTCGACTTTGATTCATATTTGCTCTATAACAATTCCGGGATATTTTTCGAACGAAACGCACCCCCGATCGGAGGAGACCATGAATCCGGATCCAACCAGCCCACCCCCCTCAGGCGGCCGGAAATCACTCCCGGCTATATTTCTTTTTTTTCTGCTGTTCGGTACCTCCACCCTATCCCATTCGGTCGCATCTTCCCCCTATATCCCCCCGGAACTGACGGCCTGGAAGCCGTGGGTTCTACACGGCCAGGAAGATCATGCCTGTGCCCATTCCTGCAATGACCCCGACCGGTATTTCTGCGTATGGCCTTCCCGACTGCGTATGACCGTGGAACCATCCACGGGCTCCTTTGAGTTGGAGGTCATCGCAGACCGGGATTCCCGGATCATCATCCCGGGATCCCCGGAGGCCTATCCACGCCAGGTGACATGCAACGGGATTCCCTGTCCCGTTGTCCTTGCAGACCAAACTCCATCGGTGTGGGTTTCTCCCGGACGGTATCGGATTACGGGAACTTTCCAATGGAAGGAAGCACCGGAAACCATCGCGATTCCTCCTCAAACGGGAATCGTTTCGCTTCAGATCAACGGTCGGTCGGTCGATCAACCCCGAATCGATCCATCCGGAAGGCTGTGGATCCAAAAACGGTTTGCATCAGCAAAAACCGAAAACCGAATGGATATCCGGATATTCCGCCGGATCACGGATTCCATTCCCATGATGGTCACCCAACGGATCCAGTTGGATATCTCCGGGCAGCCCCGAGAAATTGTTCTGCCGAACGTCCTGTTGCCCGCCGCTGTAGCGACGCGCTTGTTAAGCCCGTTTCCCGCTCGTATCGGGCCGGACAACTATCTCACCATTCAGGCAAGACCTGGAAGATATCTGCTGGAAATCGACACCCGATTCGAAAGCCCTGTAGCGGAAATTCAAGCCGGAAACCGGGAATACGGGGAAGAAATATGGTCCTTCGAGGCCCGAAACCATCTGAGAATGGTCAATGTTCTTGGAGCACCCTCCATAGACCCGGGAAGGGCGGATGTACCGCCGGAATGGAAGAATTTTCCAGCCTACCTGGTTTCCTCGGGCACCGTTCTTCGTTTCGCACAGGTCCGACGTGGAGACGCGGACCCTGCTCCGGACCAGGTGAACCTCTTTCGCACGTGGTGGCTGGATTTCGATGGAAACGGATACACGGTTCATGACCGACTCACCGGCACCATCAGCCGGAGATGGTCCTTATTCCTGCAGGAACCGGGAGAACTCGGAAAAGTGTCGGTTGACGGAGTTGATCAACTGATCACCGCCCAGGGACCGGAAGACCGTCCTGGTGTCGAGCTGCGGAAAGGCCGGCTGCAATTGGAGGCGGATTCCCGGCTGGACGGGCCTTTTCGTGAAATTCCGGCCGTGGGATGGGACACCGGGGTCCAACGCGCCTCCGGAAAATTGAATCTTCCTCCAGGCTGGAAGCTGTTTGCCGCCGGCGGAGTCGATATTCTACCCGGAACATGGATCGGCCGCTGGACTCTATTGGATCTTTTCCTGGTGCTGATCATCAGCGTGTCGTTGTACCGCCTGAAATCACCGCTATGGGGGGGATTGTGCCTGCTGACCCTGGTTTTGATTTACCATCAGCCGGACTCCCCCCGCCTGACCTGGCTGAGCCTTCTGGCCGCCTCGGCCTCGCTCCGGGTCCTTCCGGAAGGATGGATACGCAAGCTCGCCGTTTCCTGGAAAGCCCTCAGTGTCATCGCATTATTGGGAACCGCCATTCCTTTCCTGGTTCAGGAAGTCCGGGTAGGGCTCTATCCGCAGCTAGAGAGACCATACACCGGCCAACCGGCCGCCGACAAAACCCAACCTCGTATGAAAGAGGAGGCCCAGTTGGCGGATATGGCCGCCGGTGGTGGGGAGGCGGTTTCCCGCAGGATGTTGGCGTTACCCAGCGCACAGGCACCGGAAAAAAAAGATCGCTATTCAGGCAGCCTGGCCCAGGATCCCAACGCCCTCATTCAGACCGGCCCGGGACTACCCACCTGGAAATGGCATTCCTATGACCTGCGGTGGAACGGCCCGGTCCAGCCGGACCACACGATCCGTTTGATCCTTCTCTCGCCTCTGGTGAACCTCCTGCTTTCCGCCTTGCGGGTCATCCTGTCCGTTTGCCTGCTGTTCGGTATGATCGATTTCCGGGCATGGACCGGACGACTTTCCGCCGGCCTTCTTCCGGCAGCGGTTTTCCTGGCTGTCGGACTCACGTCGGCATCGCTGGTTTCCTGGGGGTATTGCCAAACCGGGCACCCTGACGTACAGCCGGGAAAACACGCCTTGGCCGCGGCCTTCCCGCCGCAGGAATTACTCCAGGAACTCCAGAACCGCCTCCTCGCCCGTCCCGATTGTCTGCCATTTTGTGCGGACATCCCGTTCATGGAAATTCATGCGGCACCCAACGATCTGACAATCCGTTGTGAAATTCACGCAGTCGTTTCCGCAGCAATTCCGCTTCCTTCGGCTTCTTTGAACTGGAGGCCGTCCTCCGTTCTTCTGAACCAGACTCCCGCTTCCGGATTGGTCACCGACCCGTCCGGCGTTCTCTGGGTTCTAGTCCCGGCGGGGATTCACCACCTAACCTTGGCCGGCCCCACGAACTCGACGGACCGGATCCTCCTCGCTTTGCCGATCAAACCCAGGAGGATCACCACTTCCGCTACAGGATGGCATATTCAGGGACTTCAGCCGGACGGGCAGGTATCCGCGGGCATTCAGATCCTTCGGGAACACGCCTCCGAAGGGCCGGAAAAACCTGGAAGTACCGGCATTCTTCCTTCGTTTTTTCATATCGAGCGTACGTTGCGACTCGCAGTCACCTGGGAAGTCCAGACAACCGTCACCCGCATATGCCCGGAAAACGTCCCTATGGCCGTGGGAGTTCCACTATTGAACGGAGAAATGCTGACCACGCCGGGCATTCACGTTCAACAAGGCAACGCGATGGTCACTCTGGATCCTTCGGAGAACCAGGTGGTCCTCCATTCCCGCATGGAACCGAGAGAAACCATTCATCTGGAAGCACCCCAATCCGTACCATGGACCGAAACCTGGATCCTGGAAGCCAGTCCCATCTGGCACTGCGAGCTGTCCGGTATCCCCATGGTTCACCACATGGATCCCGGCGGAATCTGGCGTCCGGAATGGCGCCCCTGGCCCGGAGAAAGCGCAGAGATCCGGGTTATCAGACCCCGGGCGATCCCTGGACCGATCGTCACGATCGACAGTGCCTCCGTGCAACTCACGCCCGGAAACCGAATGGACCGGGCGGAAATGACGATGATGATCCGGACCAGCCGGGGAGGACAACATATTGTTCGACTGCCCCCGGGAGGCGTTCTCCAACAGGTCCACATCCAGAATGAAAGCCAACCCATTAGACAGCAGGACCGGGAAGTGGCGATCCCGCTGGAGCCCGGCCTCCAAAAGGTGGTGCTCGAATGGCATACTCCCATGGAAAGCCGGTTTCGATACCGCGCCCCTGCAGTTTCCCCCGGTGACCAGGCGGTAAACGCCGCGGTGACCATTCAAATGCCCAGCCAACGATGGATCCTGTGGACGAGCGGCCCACGGATGGGACCGGCGGTCTTGTTCTGGGGATACCTGGTGGTTATCCTGCTATTGGGGGCCGGATTGGGAAAAACCACGCTGACCCCTCTGCGAACCCGTCATTGGGTCCTTCTGGGAATGGGACTGACCCAAGTTCATCCCTGGATCGCTCTATTGGTCGTCGGATGGCTGCTTGCTCTCGGCTATCGAAATCTTCATCCGCCCACAGGGGGCTGGTTTTCCTTTAATCTGGTTCAACTGATTTTTATCGGATGGACCCTGGCCGCCATGTCCGGGTTATACCTGGCTGTCCAGAACGGGTTGTTGGGTATCCCGGAAATGCAGATTATGGGGAACGGATCAACCAGCCGGATGCTGAAATGGACCCAGGACCGAATCGGGGCAACCATGCCGGAACCCATGGTCATCAGCCTTCCGGACTGGATATTTCACGGATTCATGCTGGTCTGGTCCCTTTGGCTGGCCGTTTCCCTGCTGGCATGGCTCAAATGGGGATGGGGATGCATCAGCAAAGGGGGGTTCTGGAAACCGGCCAACATCCGCTGGAGAAAAAGACCTCGCAATGCGGAAATCGGAAAGGACACTCCAGAATAAAACCGAAAACCGACCTGATGGCTCATGCCTGAAAAAACGAGTGATTTTCAGATACTCATCCGGAAACAGCGGGCAGCGACATACCGAAAGGCGGAAGCGTCTGCGCCCACGATTCCAAAATGCAGCGAGGGGCCGGGATCCGGGAAGCCCGCGGGAGACCCGGTTGCCAAAACAGATTCCAAACGATGACACAATGCCCGGCTGCGGGCAACCGCCTGGCCCAGAAGTTCCCCCAGTGTGGTGGTTGCCGCCTCCCCGGATACCGGGTTGCGATATGACAATGGTTCTGAAAGGCGCGGCCTGCAACAACCAGGCATCGGCCGGTACAGCAAAGCGCTCAATTCCTGCCAGGAATCCGGCAGAAAACGGTCCAATCTCCCCGGCAGCCGGACCAGAACCGGGTTGGCATACCATCCCTGTACTCGGATAAATCTGCGGACGGCTGCCCGGAAACAGGAGCTTGCATTCGGGTCTTTCCGATCCATACATCCATACAATTCCTTGAAATATTGACATTTATCTAATGATATGGCCCGATAATCCCGAAGATTTCGATTTATATCCCGACAGAATATCTGGTCCAATATGGATTCGATCCGTCGATGATCCCGAATGGCCCGTGACCGCCGGAAACGATCCGGATCATGGGTATTGCCGGTAAAATAAAAAATCATGGGATGGAACACGATATCGGTCTGCAGATGGCTGACCACCCCAACCAGAAAAGCGCGCAAAACCGGCGAATCTCTCTCACACAGGCAGGTAAGCACGCACCGAATCACATCATAGGTGTCCTCTCCCCGCACGCCATGATAGCGTTCACCTTTTTGCGTACCCCACTGGGCAAGAGAGGAAACCGCCGTCAGGTAATAGGGAATGTCCGGATATACAGCTCCCAGGTTCAGGGCTTCCTGATAGCGGGATGCAGCCTTTCCCATCGGGCCGTCTCCCAGGGCGGCTGCAGTTTTTTCAGCCACGATCCAATGCACGATTTCTTTGGGCATCGGCGTTCCCCTTTGTGTATGGAATTTAGATATATTCCTTCCACCTCTACACCATGGGAATTCCTCGGGTCAATCCCGGAAAAATCAGGTTTACGAAACGGAGAAAAACAGCCCAATCGCAGGTGTCCCGGGGGTGGCCTATCCCGCTTTCCGGCGGAAAGGCTGGTACCCTCTTGCGGGCTGGGGCAGGGCTATCATTTTTTACTCCTCCACCCTTGCGGGCTGGGGCACGGCCACCATTTTTTCCCCTCCCCACTGGTGGAGGAGGGTCAGGACCACCATTTTTTCCCCTCCCCACTGGTGGGGGAGGGTCAGGGTGGGGGGGAGTGAAAGCGTCATAAGCCCAGCAAAGCGGATGTTCAGCCCGCCGTCCCGGGACAACCTTTGCCGCTTTCCCTGGGAAGAGAACTCGGATG
>CAZTKB010000224.1:0-5821 GCA_964614125.1 uncultured Desulfobacterales bacterium
GCCTCGGTCTGGATGACGCGGCTTTCCACCATAGCTAGTGCCCGAGTGATGCAATTTGTCAGTTCCCGAACGTTTCCGGGCCAATGGTAATTTTTTAACCGTTCAAAGGCCCCCTTGCTGATTCCGATCCCGGTCTTGTTCATACGGGCAGACGATTCCCGGATGAAATGGTCCACCAGGGCCGGAATGTCCTCCGGGTGCTTCCGCAACGGCGGGGTGGTGATGGATATCACTTTCAGCCGGAAATAAAGATCTTCCCGGAAAATGCCCCGGTCAATGAGGGAATTGAGATCTTCATTGGTGGCGGAGATCAGGCGGACGTCGATATCCACTTCCTGGTCAGATCCCAGCGGCTTGATCTTTTGGACCGACAACGCGCGAAGAAGGGCTTGCTGAACCTTGGGAGAGGCATTCCCGATTTCGTCCAGAAAAAGGGTTCCGCGGTTGGCAGCCAGAAAGGCGCCCTGGCGGTCGGTTTTGGCGTCTGAGAAAGCGCCCTTGACATGGCCGAACATGGCGTCCAACAGGAGGCCTTCATCCAGGGCGCCGCAGTTGACTGTAATGAACGGCTGATCCCGCCGGCTGCTGTGATAATGAATCGCTTCCGCGGTCAGCTGTTTTCCGGTGCCGGTTTCTCCGGTGATCAAAACATCCGCGTTTACTCCTGCAGCTTTCAGAATATCCGACTTGAGGGATTCGAGGGATCGGCCGAAGCCGACCAACTCGGCCAAGGCCAGAGAAGGACCATTGGAAGCGTCAGGGATTTCCTCATCGAAAGAGAATTTTTCCCTCTGTTCCGAAATCTGGATATGTTTTTCTTTTCGTCGGATTTCTTCCATTTGATCGTTAATCGCCGTGATCATGCGGTTGAGGGCGTTTTTCAGCATCGTGGTCTCCCGGTCGGTTTCCGGAACCCGGATTTCGGAGGCCGGATGGTGAAAATCCAGAAGGATGACCGAGGTGGCCAGGTCAAAAATGGGTCGGGTAATTTTCCGGCTGATCAGAATGATCGCGATGGTGATGAGAATGACACTGAGAATAGTGATGATAAACAGAATGTCATATTGCCGCATTTGCGCAGCCAGCTTCAGCCGGGAACGATCCAGGTATACCAGGCCGAAAAGGATTTCCGGTTCCGAGCCGGGACGGGTCGTCAGCCGAATCGGCGCATAGGCCAGACAGGAGTGGTCCGTGTATACCTCAGTACCCTTGTCTCCGATAGATATGGCGCCTTGGTGGCCGGATTGGATGGCGGCTACCATTTTCCAGAAGGTTTCATATTCCGGGCCTGGACGAAACGCCGTTTCGAAACCAGGTTTTCCCAGAGTACCGGTCATTCCATGCCGGATCCGGGAAGTGGAAAGTTCGGCGGTACGATCATCCCCGATTTCGGACTGGAATAACATCCATCCGTGTCGGTCAAAGAGATAGCTGTAACGGATTTCAGGGGTTCTGGGGAACGCGTGGAGCGGTGACTGCGGGGAGTTGTACAGGGACAGGATATTTCGCAAATGATACACGTCAATTCCCAGAACCAGAAACCCGTTCACTCGGTTTTCGGGTGTCAGCACAGGGGTGGATATTCTCAGGATCACGGATCCCAGGGTATGACCATCTTGATGAATGGGAACCGGATAGAAAGAGGCGGACAGGTCGGATACGTGAATCTGGCCGGGTTGCAGGGAACGGATCGGATCGAACAGCACCAAGGGATTGGGGCGAATATCGGAGATCGATTCCGGAATAATTTCAAATGCCTCTTTTTCCATATTTACCAAAAAGAAACGTTTTCCGCTTTCAGTTCCGATAAAGGCCAATTCTCGATAATGAGCATGTTCCAAACGCCGGTGGTGTTCCAGAAAATGACGGGCGTTTTCTACAGAAATCGGTTGGTTGGCGAGATAGGCCAAATCCAGCCGGGCTTGCTCCAAGAGGGATTCAATGTGGTGGGCCTGGGCCACACAAGTCAGGCGGGAGGATCGTTCCAGCGCGGTGGACAAGTATTGGGCGGAGAACCAATGGGAAACAAAGCCGGTGATCAGGAGAATGAGAATGACTGGTGGAAGAATGGCAAGAATCAGCTTGTTTCGGATGCTCCATCCGGAAAAGCGGTCGAACAGCATGGAAATCCTGGAATCAGCGGTTTCGCGAAAAATCAGTCCCATATGTGTTGCTCATTTCGTTTCATATCAAATAGTCAATTTGCTAAGACATGGTTAATAGACCCGAATGTCTGAAAAATCAAGAAAAATGATCCGGATTTCAGCGGCCATTTTATTTCGTGAAAAAATTTCTATATTTTCCAGAAAAATTTCACGAAAACAAATAAAAATGGCGCAAAAATCGAAAGAAATGGTATTTCTAGAAAAGTTCAAAAAACCAAAAAAAACCGATTTATATCAATGGATTGAAATATTACGTTTTACAGTATAGTTCCCTGGCATTAATCGTGCATTTCATCAGGGCACATATTTTCTTCACTCGTGGACTCTCCGGATGAGTTCCTGTGGGTCCCGGGAAACAATCACTTGGTTTAACCAGGAAAGGAGACGGAAAATGAACATTCTCGTGGCGCTGGACAATTCGAAGTATTCGTTTCGCGCACTACAGGAAGCCGTGGAAATTGCCCGACTGGAAAAAGCGGAGTTGACTTTAATCACCGTGTATCCGGACTATATTGAAGTGGCGGAAATACCGCAGAAGGCGCGGGACGCGATGTTGCGCCAGGCGCAGGAAGTGATGGCTGCCGGCATATTGGAAGTGGAAAAAGCGGGTCTTACCCCGAAAGCCGTCATTGAGGCCGGTTCCGCTCCGGCGGATAATATCGTGGATTATGCGGCCGCGAATCACATGGATATGATTGTCATGGGGCATAAAAGCAAATCCGGAATCGAACGGCTGATGGTCGGTAGCGTGGCCTCGAAAGTGGTCGCATATGCCCCGTGTTCGGTTTTGGTGGTCCGATAGGTTTTCTGAATTCCCTATTTAATAAGGAGGATCGTCGAATGAAACGTCTGTTATCCAGGTTTGTCAATCGAGTATCCCTGTTAATCTGCAGCGTGACGGCATTCCTGCTGGCGCTGCCGTCTGTTTTGCTTGCCGCCGGAGGGGGGGAGATCGCCCCACTGGTAATTGTGGCCGACACCCGCCATCTGCCGTCCTTTGAGGCGTGGTGGGCCAACCTTTACAACGAAAGCCACCTCTATTTTACGATTGTGACCATCATTATCATCCCGATTGTTGGGGTTATTTTCGGAACCATCGCGGATTTCATCATGTCGTTCATCGGAATCGATCTGAAATCCAGAGAGCTGTCGGAACATTAATGCCTACTATTTCCTAAGGAGGTTTCTACATGGATTGGTATATCTTGATGCCTATAGCCGGCGTGAAAATTTTCTGGCCGGGGTTGATCATTCTGGGAGTCGGTGTGGGTGTGATCGGTGGGTTTTTCGGAATGGGCGGTGCCTGGATGGTCACTCCGGGCCTCAATATCCTGGGATTTCCCATGGCGTTTGCCATCGGGACCGATATCGCGCATATGGCCGGAAAATCGCTGATTTCCACGATGCGGCATGGAAAATTCGGAAATGTGGATTACAAACTGGGGCTGATCATGCTGGTGGGAACGGTGGTTGGATTTGAAATCGGTGCCCAGATGGTCATGTGGATGGAACGGTTGGGGAACGTGGAAAAGGTGGTCCGATGGATTTATCTGGCATTGCTCGCCCTGATTGCGTGGATGGTGTTTCACGATGTCAATAAGAAAATGCGCAAAGACGCGGAGGCCAAAAAAGCCGGCAGGGAAGTGGATGCGCTCAGCACCGGAATCGAATGGCACAAGACGCTGCATAAAATCAAAATTCCTCCCATGGTTCATTTGAATGTAGCCGGTATCTACTGTTCCGCCTGGTTGCCGATCATCGTGAGCTTTCTGACCGGGTGGCTGGCTGGAATTCTGGGAATCGGCGGAGGTCTGATCCGTATGCCAGCATTGATTTATTTTATCGGATGTCCCACTCATGTGGCGGTCGGCACCGATCTTTTCGAAGTGGCGATTTCCGGGCTCTATGGTGCGGCGACCTATACGTACAAGGGAAGAACGGAATTGGTGGCTGCCATCATCATGCTGGTGGGTGCTGCGATCGGTGCCCAGGTCGGATCCGTAGCGACAAAGTATATTAAAGGCTACGGGATTCGGATTGCCTTCGGTGTCGCGGTGATCGGGTGTGCGGTCTCTATTTTGATGAAGCTGATCGCCAAAATGTATCCGGCATATGCGGTTATGTTAGACAACGGTGCCACAGCCCTGATCTTGGGACTGGTCAGTTTGCTGTCTCTGTATATCATCATCGCCTTCATTCAGGGGGCCAAACGGGAATTGGCCATGAAAAAGGCCTGATCCGACATCTCAACAGAAACTCATCGAAATAAATACAAGGAGTCGATATGATACGAAAGCGGGTATTGTTTACCATAGCGGCGATCGGTATGAGCGCGATGCTGTTCGGTTGCGCAGAATTCGGGCAGGTCGACCAGGGCCGGGTGATTGAATACGACAAGGAAAAGGGGGTTTTAACCTTGATCCGGGATGTCAAGCACGAGGCACAGAACCCGGAATACAGCCATCTGCCTCCCATGGTGTATCAGCAGCCGACGGATCGAAACGAAATGGGTGCCGAGCCCAAACCTGGCCACCGGATGAAGCTGGATACCAAAAACAAACAGATCATCATTTTTGACAGCGCATCGCAGAACTTCAAAACGATCAAATACACCCCGGTGGACGAACAGGAAAATATTGATAAAAGGCATCCACTGGTTTATGACAGAGGAGCCGATAAACCCAAACCATTTCCGGTGATTGACCGGGACAAAAAACAGATTACCGTATATTCCGCCCGGCAGAAGATTCTGACGACGTTCAGCGTTCCGGATGAGTATTTCTCCCTGCCGGATTATACATGGGATTCCGGGGATGAGGTGCGGATCTACTACAAGGAGGAAGGCAAGGCCCTTCGCCTGATGAATATCACCAAAACCGACATTTTCAAGAAATAGGAAACAGACGTTTCGGCAAAAAGCCTTTGCGGAAATGCAATAGGAAAAAAAGATGCGGCCGTGTGACCGGAGAAAGGACCCGTAAAATCTGCGGAAGCCTTATCCGGATCCCGGCCGCCTGACTTCGAACCAGGAGATGGATGACGATGCATTCCTGCCTATCTGAACCGGATGTGGGGTGCCCGCAGGCGAAACCGATGAATTTCCGGCAGAAAATGATTGTTCTGGTGCTGGATGTTTTGATGGTGCTCGAACTGGGGATTGCCATGGCGGCGGCTTCCGGGTCGCCGGAGACCTTCACCGTCGTTTTTTTGAAAACCTTTTTCAGCCTCCTGATTCCCACACTGACTGTCGGCGTCTGGATGATCCGGAGGGCTCGGGCGGCCCATCCGGAACCGGCCTGATGAGCATCTCCCGGTTGTTTGCCATACGAGGCGCTGTGGGAAAAACCGGAGCAATCGTTTGTGCCTTGATCGCCCTGGTCCTCGTTGATTCCCTGGTTTCCCGGTTTTCCGGAAAATTCAATGTGATTCACATCGTAACCGGCCAGACGGAGGTGTTGACCGGAGTACTGCCGGAAGGGGCTGAACAAAGGGAAGACTTGACGTTTGTTTGCCGGGAGCCGGGAATCCGAATGGATTTCGAGGAAGTGTTTACGGGGTTTTGGCTCGGGAATCCAATGTGGCGGGGTGTTCTGAGCGCTTCACCGGCATCCGGCCCCGGTGAGTATTCGATTTTTGTCGAGAGCGTCAGCCGACGG
>CAZTKB010000225.1:0-5817 GCA_964614125.1 uncultured Desulfobacterales bacterium
GAATCGTTTCAGGCTGATCCGCTTTCGGGAATCAATGGCCGCAGCCAGGTTTTTCGCGGATTTCGATCCCATGCGGTCCAATCCTTCCAAGGCATCGGGTTTCAGGCGAAACAAATCCGCTATGGAACGAACCAACCCCCGCTCCACCAGTTGATCCGCCAGTTTTTCCCCCAGCCCGTCGATATCCCAGGCTCCCTTGGATGCGGCATGTCGGATCCGTTCTTTTAATTGGGCGGGGCACTGGGCATTGATACACCGGAGAACCGATTCCTCCCGTTCCAGCGGATCCACCATCCCACGGGTGAGGCCGGATCCACAGGCCGGGCACCTTTCTGGAACTGCAACCGGAATTTCGTCTCCCGTCCGCTGCTCGAACACCACGCGGGATATTTTGGGTATGACATCTCCGGCGCGTTCCACCAGAACCCGGTCACCAATTCGAATATCCAGCCGACGGATTTCGTCATAATTATGGAGTGTGGCCCGAGTCACCGTCACCCCGCCAATGTGAATCGGCTCCAGAATCGCCACTGGAGTCAAGGCTCCGGTTCTGCCCACCTGAACATCCACTTGGACCAATTTCGTCGTCTCCTGCGTGGCTGGAAATTTCCAGGCAATCGCCCATCGAGGACTTCTGGCCTTGGCACCCAACCGTTCCTGAGCGGACCGGCTGTCCACCTTGACGACCATTCCATCGATTTCATAGGGAAGTTCGGACCGCATGTCGAGTAATCGTTCATAATATCCGATCACATCGTTCAAGGCCATTCCCGTCCGTATCAGGGGGTTAATGGGAAACCCCAACCTCCCGATAGCTTGGAGCATCTCATAATGGGAGTCTATGGACATGTTCGGATTCCGTCCGACCCCATACACAAAAAATTGGAGCGGGCGACCTGCAGTGACGTTTGAATCCAACTGGCGTAAGGACCCCGCCGCCGCATTCCGGGGATTGGCAAAGGGCGGCTGGTTTTCCTGAAGTCGGGATTTGTTCAGGTTTTCAAAGCCCTTTCGGGTCATGAATACCTCGCCGCGAACCTCCAAATAGGGTGGAACAGATCCCAGAGAGTTTTCCCTCAGGATCAGGGGGACAGACCGAATGGTGCGGATATTATCCGTAATTACCTCTCCCGTACTTCCGTCTCCCCGGGTCGAGCCAAGCACCAGCCGGCCTTCCTGATAGACCAGTTCAACCGCCACACCATCGAGCTTGGGTTCCACGGTGTAAAGGATCGGTCCGGAAATTAACAGGGCCTTTTTGTTCCTCTGGTCGAATTCCCGTACATCCTCTTCGGAAAATGCGTTATCCAACGAAAGCATCGGAAGGGAATGTTGTACGGTTTCAAAAACATCCAGAGGAGCTGAACCGACACGAGATGTGGGGGAATCCGGAGAAACCAGTGAAGGGTACGCTTCTTCCAGACGGATGAGTTCCCGCATCAGACGATCGTATTCCGTGTCGGAAATTTCGGGTCGATCGAGGCTGTGGTACAGGTAATTATGATAATGAAGCGTTTCTCTCAGGTATTCGACCCGCTGTCGGACGGCCGACGTCGGTGTGTCTGACATAACTTCACCATGGTGTCCACGGCCGTTTTGCGGCCATTGTGAAAACGCTCGTCTCGAAATCCGGGTTTCCAGACCAGATCGGCGACGGAATCAGAGACCACCAACAACGAGTGGATCCGAACGCGATGAAATCGGGAAACGGTGAGGAGCGCCGAATATTCCATCTCTACTCCAAGAACTCCCTGTTGTTGGTACCGGGATATTTTCTCGGGTGTTTCCCGAAAAATAGCATCTGTTGTCCAGACATCCCCCTCATGGAAAGGGATCGAGGATTCGCGCAACACCCCCGGAAGAATCCCGGTGTCAGACGGTACGTATCCCGATCCCCCATAATGAGAAGACGTGCCTTCATCAATCCAGGCTCCTGTGGGAACCACCAGATCTCCGATCTGCACCTCGGGAGAGAGGGATCCGCACCATCCCAAAAAGACGACATCCCGAACCCCCCAGGCGACCAGTGTCTCCAGAATCATCACTGCGTACGGGGCACCCACCATGGGACCGCAGAGGGAAACGCGGTTGTCAGGGATGATCAGGCGGCTGGTGAACAGATTGAGGGTCGAGAGATTTTCGGAAATTATTCGTTTCCGCATCTCTTCCAGGTCCGATTGTGTGGCGATCAAGAAAGCGACCGGCCCCAATCGGGGCGTTTTTCGGGTTACGACCGGCCGGACGACCCCCTCGCTCATGATTGGTCACTCCGGTTTGACATATTTGGAGAGTTCATCCCGGACATCATCAATGACAGAATGAAGCCAATCCACATCCTCAAATGTCAGCCGACCGGCTTTCACCGGAGTTCGTTGCCCCCCCTCCTTTTTATGTAAAATCCGGGGACCGATCTGAATTTTGGGTTCCCCCTTGTCATACTGGTTGATGGAAACAATTAGACCGGTGGATTCACATTTCCAGGCCTTTAGAACCTTATCTTTGGATGGGTCAAACGGCATATGGTTTACTCCTTGTCAGCCAATCAGAGGTCTTTGGATGATATTCGTGAAAAATCACCGACACGTCCAAAGAGATGCGCAATTTCAGACAATAAGGCCAGTCGGTTGTTTCGTACTTCCACATTTTCTGTCATCACGAGAACTGCATCAAAAAATGCATCCACCGAAGTCCGCAATCCCGCCATTTCCTGAAGCGCTTGGCTGAAATCTCCATGGTCCATCCATCCGGAGGTTTTTTGATGAACATTCTGAAACGCACGATACAGCGCCATTTCGGTTTCATGTTCGAAGAACCGGGTTTGGACGGTGGTGTCTTCAGGTAGTTCGGTTTTGCGGATCAGGTTCACCACCCGCTTAAAAGCCACGGCCAGCGGTTCGAAGTCCGGTGCGTTTTTCAACGTCTCCAAGGCGCGGACACGAGCCCAAAGATGAGGGATGTGATCGATGGATACACTGGTGGCAGCAGCAACGACATCCCGGGAAAACCCCTGATCGGAAAGAATATTGGTGATTCTTCCCAGAAAAAACTCATTAATTGAATCGGTGATGCTGTCAGAGTCCTGCAATCCATACAGCATCAACGATTGTTGAATGGCTTCGCGAAGTGAAAATAAAAGGTTGTGATGCAGCATGGTCAGGACTACACCGATGGATTGTCTTCGCAAGGCATAGGGATCCGAGGCGCCCGTCGGGATCAAGCCGGCGTGAAAGCAACCGCAAATGGAATCCAGCTTATCGGCGATACCGACAACAGCGCCAGCCAGGGTTTCAGCCAATGGCCCGCCGGAGAACGTGGGGCGGTAATGTTCCTCAATGGCCTTGGCGGTATCTATGGATTCTCCCGACTTCAATGCATAGACCCTGCCCATAACCCCCTGGAGTTTGGGAAACTCAACAACCAGTTGGGTAACCAGATCGGCTTTGCACAGAAAACCGGCGCGACAAGCAGTTTCGGACATATCTTTTGAAAGTCGGGCCATATTACACAATTGCTCGGTCAACCGCTGGATCCGAATGGTCTTGTCGTACATCGATCCCAGACGAGCCTGAAACAACACCCCTTTGAGTTTTTCAACATGATCATGCAGGGGGATTTCCAGATCCGCGCGATAGAAAAACCGGGCATCATTGAGTCTGGCCCGAAGTACCCGTTCATGTCCACGGGAAACGACATCCAGATTCCGAGCCGCTGTGTTGTTGATGGCGATGAACGCATTCATCAGCCGGTTTTCATTGTCCAGAAGCGCGAAATATTTCTGATGTTCTCTCATGGAAGTGATCAAAACTTCGTCCGGAAGTTCCAGGAACACCTGATCAAATTGCCCCACAATACCGACAGGATATTCAACCAGATTCGTCACGATATTCACCAATTCCGGATCCGGAACAGCTCTTCCCTGTCGGGTCTCGGCCAGTCTCTCAATTTCCTGGATCACTCTGACTTTCCGTTCCTCGATATCCACCAAAACATCGGCCTCTCGCAGTTGGCTCTCATAGGTCGATGGATCCTTCACGGAAATGGGACCCGGACGCATGAACCGATGCCCCATGGTGATCCGCCCGCTGGATATATCTCCCAGTCGGAACGACACGATCCGAGTTCCCAAAAGGGCCAGAACGGAATGAATGGGTCTGGCGAAAAATATGTGCTGACTTCCCCATTTCATGGATTTAGGAAACGGTGTAGATAACAGGATGTCCGGAAGAATTTTTTCCAGCACGGCTTCGGACGGTTCCGACGGTTCCGTGATCCGGGCATACAAATAATCACCCTTGGGGGTTTTCTTAATCTCCATCCGATTGAGCGGAACCCCGGTCTTTTCACTGAACTTCCGGGCCGCGACCGTGGGGTTCCCCTCTCCATCCAGCCCCACCCGGGTGGAAGGCCCCAGAATTTCGGTTTCTTGGGTTTCCTGACAATCCGCCACGCTGTTAACCAGAACGGCAAGCCTTCTGGGAGTTCCAAATGTCCGGGTGGTTCCACAGGATATCCGAAAATCTCCGAGTTTCTGAACCAGCGCCGCGGCCAATGCCTCCAAAGCCGGCTCAATATAACCGGCAGGAATTTCTTCAGTACCGATTTCCAATAACAAATTGTCCATGTTCATTTCTTTCGAAGGCTGAGGTGTTTGGGTCGTATCCGACCAGGGACCGACATTCCGTGGGGTTATCGGCTCTCTTTCAAAAGGGGAAACCCCATGGATTCCCGCTGTTTCAGAAAGGTTTCCGCACAGGCGCGAGCCAGATTGCGAATACGGGTAATATATCCGGTTCGCTCGGTGACACTGATGGCCCCCCTGGCATCCAGCAGGTTGAATGTATGGGAACATTTCAGGCAATACTCATAGGCCGGAAGAACCAGTGATTGTTCGATGATTCTCCGGGACTCCTGTTCATAGGTGGAAAACAACCCGAGCAACATGTCGATATCCGCTCGTTCAAAATTGTAAGTCGACTGTTCGACTTCCTGTTGATGATAAACATCTCCGTAAGTCACCTGATCGTTCCATTTCAGATCATACACATTGTCGACGCCCTGCAGATACATCGCAATCCTCTCCAACCCATAGGTCAATTCAACGGAGATGGGGTGAAGTTCAATGCTGCCCGCAATTTGAAAATAGGTGAACTGGGTGACCTCCATGCCGTCCAGCCAGACTTCCCACCCCAGACCGGAAGCTCCCAGGGTCGGGGATTCCCAGTCATCTTCGACAAACCGGATGTCGTGATCCAGCGGGTCAATTCCCAGCGCCTGAAGGCTTTCGAGATACTGATCCTGTACATCCAGCGGGGACGGCTTGAGAATCACCTGGTATTGGTAATAATGTTGCAGCCGGTTCGGGTTTTCCCCATACCTCCCGTCGGTCGGCCTTCGGGAAGGCTGTACATAAGCAACATTCCATGGCTCCGGGCCCAGCGCCCTAAGCGTGGTGACATGGTGAAACGTGCCGGCACCCACTTCCAGATCGTATGGTTGTGTAATGACACACCCTTTTTTTGCCCAAAAATTCTGTAACGTCAAAATCACATTCTGAAAATTCATGGATCTCCCCTTATATTAATTTTATCCGCGGTCCCTGCTACCTGTCATCTGTGCATTTCAGTCCTTCTGTATCGATGGATGCCGGCAGAAGGCACGCATCCGGTATCTCAGCCAACAATGCCTCCCACCGGTGCTTGAGTGTCATGATATGAACCGGTTCTCCGATCGCCCAGATACACCCTCCTCCGCCGGCTCCCGTAAATCTGGCGCCGCAATTCACCTCCCGCGCAGTTTGGATAAGTGCCTCTCCAGTTT
>CAZTKB010000226.1:0-5743 GCA_964614125.1 uncultured Desulfobacterales bacterium
GCGTCCATCAGACCCTATTCAGGAATCATACCGACGGGTGCCATTGTCTTGGGATTCTGTTCAACCTGCTTGACAATTTAAAAACGATCGCATATGGTGATGCAAACTGGAATTTTTAATCATGAACAGACCACATGACAGGATGTTTTCGGCTGGCTTTTGGTGGCGCTTCTTTCTGACGGGATGCGCCGGCCGGCCTCGTTTGTTCTGATCAAATTTGCCAGTGGGGTTACGGACTGTACGCGCGTCAATCGCCGTCCACAGTCCGTTGTTACAACTGAAAAGGGGCTGTGGATTTTTTCCACAGCCCCTTTTTTAATTGAACCCGAAACCGACTCAACCCGTATCACCAGGAGGCGACATCATGCTGATTGTCATGAACAAAGGGGCATCCCCGGAACAAACCCAGGCCGTAGTGGCTGAAATCGAACGGAGGGGATACACAGCCCGCCCCATCCCCGGAGGCGACCGGGTTTCCATTGGCATCTTGTATAACCAAGGTCCCGTCGACCCTTCCCCGTTTCTGGGTATGCCAGGTGTCAAGGACGCCATCCCCATCACACGACCATACAAACTGGTCAGTCGGGAGTTTCAGCCCTCTGATACCGTGATTCCGATAGGACCGGTCACCATCGGAAACGGTTCTTTGATTCTCATCGCCGGCCCCTGCGCCATCGAAAGCCTAGACCAGGCCTTGACCATTGCGGAACAGGTACAAAAAGCCGGTGCCCATATTTTCAGGGGCGGGGCCTTCAAGCCGCGGACATCCCCCTATTCTTTTCAGGGTCTGGGGAAAGATGGGCTGAAGATATTGAAAATTGTACGGGAAAATACCGGAATGCCGGTGATCACAGAAGTGATGGATGAGGAAAGCTTTGATCTGGTGCAGGAATATGCGGACATCATTCAGATCGGCACGCGAAACATGCAGAATTTCAGCCTGCTCCGTCGGGCCGGAAAAACATTCCGGCCCGTCATGCTCAAACGGGGAATGGCAGCAACCATGGAAGAATGGCTGATGGCGGCCGAGTATATTCTGGAAGGGGGAAACCGGAATGTCATCCTGTGCGAACGGGGGGTTCGAACCTTTGTCAATCACAGCCGGAACACCCTGGATCTTTCCTCCATCCCTTTTGTCCGCAAGGAAAGTCATCTCCCGATCCTGGTAGATCCCAGCCACGCTGCCGGAAGGCGGGATCAGGTCATACCGCTGGCCAGGGCCGCGGTGGCCGCGGAAGCGCACGGACTGATGGTGGAGGTCCATCACGATCCGGACCGGGCCTTAAGCGACGGGGCACAATCCCTGTACCCGGAACAATACGCCCATATGGTCCGCCAGGTTCGGGCGATCCATGAAATGATGCACCCGCCCGGCCCCCAAAACGGTCTCAGGAACGCAGAAGATCGATGAAATCCGGCATTCCTGCGAATGGGTCCTCCAGAATATGGATCCATCGCTGCCGGCGGGATTCGGACATGCCTGCGGCACACAGCCGGTCGAACTTGTGTTCGAGTTCGGCGGTGGTCATCGGGTTGGCCGGATCCCCTTTGGGATCCCATACCGTTTCCTCCAATCGGCGGCCCCCGGACTCCACCACCACGCGTGCCGGAGTCCGGGCGGGAAAAGCGATATCGAGATTCGGATCCACGGACAGAAACACCCGGCCGGCGAAATCCACGATGCCGGGATCATGAAGGAGGGATTCCCGAAGAGGAAGCAAGGATTCCGGTCCCCGGACTGCAGCCGCCCCCAGACAGAACGGTATACTGTATTGGGCTGCTTCGAGTGTATCCGGATCCGGATAATTGTTCAGGCGAAGTGCCCGTTCGAAGGTGTGGACCATGACGCAATCCACGTCGGATGGTGCCAAATTCCATTTCCGCAGGATTCCCACCAGGCTGTCGATGGCGGCATGACTCCACCGGCAACTGGAATAGGGCTTGAAATAGGCCTGTTCGACCGCATACCCGGAAGCGGATTCCTTCAGGATCGCTTCGGCATCGAAATAATCCGGATGATCCAGGATGTCAAGCGGTCCCGTAAACCCTTCCAAGGCCAAATCCAGTGCCATGATTCCCAGCATAGTGGACCACGGAATCCCCTCTTTAACATGGTTTCCCATGATCTGGGAATACCCCGAAGCAGCCAAGTCGGGGACCTGGGCACCCGCAATCGCCAGTGCCTGGGAAAGGATTTCCGGGGAAACGCGGCGCAGCCGGGCAGTCGCCGCCGTGGCTCCAAAGGCACACCATCGGCCGGTGGAAAGTGTCGGCAACCGGTTAAAATCCCGAGCCGCACCGATCCTACATCCCACCTCGTAGCCGGCCGCTATCGCTGAAATCACTTCTTGAATGCTTGCCCCCATCTCCTCCCCAACCGCAAAAGCGGCCGGAATGATGGAAGCTCCAGGATGCCCGGCCGCCCCCCGATGGCCGTCGTCGAGATCCATGGAACTGGCCGCAGCGGAATTCACCAGGGCCGCCTCGGCAGCACCGGTCCGGTTCCCGGTAAACCAGATGGTGCAGAGGCCTTCTGTCTGTCTGCGTGCAACGACTCGCCGATAGGCAATCGCCGAAAAGCTTTTTTCCCCCGCGCACGCCGCCGCCACCAGATCCAGGATGCATCGCCGAACAGAGCGGTCGACTGCCTCCGACACCGGACAAGGCCATTCTCTCAACACCTTGTACGCCAACATGCGGGTGGAAAACATGGGATTATCGGTCATTTTTCGTGTTTTCCAAGGTGGTACGCATGATTTGAATGCCGGCATACAGTGCCGCCGCCTCCGGATAGTCGGCCAGCAGGGACTTGGTTATCCGCCGGGCCGCCGACTGCCACGGCCGGATATCCACCTGAAGGTACACCGCTCCGAAGCGCCGCATATTGGCTGCCTCATTCTCTTGTTCGGCCAACAGGACTTCCCGGCTGAAAAATTCTCCAGCAGCATCACAGGCATCCACCAACTCTGATTGAATGGCAGGGGGCAGACAACTGTAGCGGTCCTGGTTCACGGCCACCATGAGAGCAGGAGGCACATCCCCGAGCCGGGTCACAAAACGACCCCGGCGACAGAATCCCAACGGATACAAATGGGCCTTGTGAGTGGGTAACAAATCCACCCGTCCCTGCAACCATGCCCGGCGGACCCGCGGCCAGGGTATCACGACCGGTTCCGCGCCCATTTCTTCCCAGAAACGCGCCAGAAGCGGAGACTCATAAACCCGTACTTTCAATCCCCGCACCTGGTCCGGATGGGTAATCGGCCGGGTCGCCAGGATGACCCATTCCAACCCCCGGCGCCAGTTCCAGCGTGTGTTGATGGGATGGATTCCCTGCCGAAGTAACGGGGAAATTACATTTTGCCGGAAACCTTCGGAGGAAAGAAACGCGCACTGATGCCCGCTGTGATCGAAAACATAGGGAAGACTGAGTAAATCCAGGGCCGGAGCCAGATCTCGGAATGCCGGAAGATCCTCGATGAACAGATCCAGAAACCCTTCTTTCAGCATAGCGGTCTGACGGGTCTGGGTTCCAAGCAGCGTCGCCTGAAGCGGAACCAGAGACAAACGGCCTTTGGTCCGTGTTTCGACCTCCCGGGCAAACCGAATGACTCCCCGGTTTTCCGGCCCTGCCACGGTCGTCATGGTCCCCAAAACCCTTGGAATTTCCGTGTCTTTCTGAAACAGATACCGAAGCGGCCGATCCAGTATTCCACACAGGGTGCCCAGAACGGAAATGGACAGAGTCGCTTTTCCGGTTTCAATCTTGGATAATTGGCCTTGGGATAACCCGGCCTGACGTGCCAGCTCGACAGCAGTCAGGCCGACGGCCACCCGCAGTTCCCGAATTCGGGTTCCCACCTGGAGACGGATCGCCCGTTCCTCATCTTCGTGGATCATGGTGTCCCGGACCAAGCCTCTTCCCGCCGTGTCACACGGATGTTTCGGCGTTTCAACTCTTCCAGAACAATGGCTCCGGGAACATCATGAATCGGTGACAATACTCCGGCTCCTGTTACCTTCCCGGACAACACCAGTTGGGCCGCGATGCTCGCGGTATACCCCACGGTCCGGTTCATCGCGAACAGCCCGGTTTCAAGGTCCCGGTAATCCACAACTTCATAGGTCACCCGCTTTCCCTTTCCGTCTTTCACCCCCCAAGCCTGAATCCGGAGAACCGCGATATCACGTTCCGTATCCCGATACTGCATTCGGGGGGTAAGATGCCGGACCAGGAACTGAAGCGGTTCATCCTCCAGAAATCCCATATCCGCCATCACCCGCCAGAAATCGGAATGCCCCGGCCAGCGGGCGGCAAACCGACCCATATCCCTCAGGTGCGGCCCCAATCCGAAACGTTCAATAAACTGGACCGCATCTCCGTTGGCATAGGCCTCCATCTCTCCCACACCGGGAACATCGATCCGATGAATATTCTCTTTCCGAAAAATTTCGGTTCCAGGTATTTCGACGATCTTACCATCACGCAGCAGCCGGGCCGGCCTTCGATAGGCATTCAGGACCCCTTCCAGAGTCCAGGTGATCTTGTATTTCAGGGCATTGTCCGCAGCCGAAAGTTCGGGGACACCCAGGCCATAGCTGTGAAGACCACGGATCTCGTCCAATTCGGAAACCGCCATCTGCCCCAGAATCAAATCAATGCCGGGATCGAAACCCATTTCAGGAAGAATCGTCACTCC
This sequence comes from uncultured Desulfobacterales bacterium, assembly GCA_964614125.1. Taxonomy (GTDB): domain Bacteria; phylum Desulfobacterota; class Desulfobacteria; order Desulfobacterales; family Desulfatirhabdiaceae; genus UBA4064. Next base: position 4,701 of record CAZTKB010000226.1, read on the forward strand.
GTGCTTCCGAGACTCAGAATCCAGATCCTCCACCCATTGGGAATAACTGGTGTTGACAAACGGAATCCTGGAATCGATGCAGGCCGTGGCCACCGGATGGGCCAGAAACGTAGGAAGCATGCAAACGACGACATTCGGGGCAATTCGTTGCAGTAACCCCATCAGTTCAAGGTGTTTGGAAGCATCTAACCGTTCCAGACGAACCTTCGGATATTTTCCGCGGCTCAAAAACGCCTCCGCGGAAGCGGTTTCCAAATCTGTTCCGATAATTTCATCCACCAGCGTGCTGTTGGACAAATCGTGTATCACCGCTTTTCCCTGAAGCCCGAGACCGAGCACTAACGCTTTCATAACCAGACAATACTCCTTGTAGACATGTTGAAAAATTGGCTGCAGACACAGCTTTGTTAGCGGGGAATGTTCCGCAGCCTCGGATCCAGAGCATCCCGGAGTCCATCCCCCAGCAGATTGATCGACAGGATAGTCAGCATGATCGCAAGTCCGGGCAGGGTGACCAGCCACCAGGAATCCGCGATATACACCCGTCCTTCTGCCAGCATCCGTCCCCAAGTGGGCATGGGCGGCGGAACCCCCATACCCAGGAAGGACAGACCGCTTTCCCAGATAATGATATTGGCCACCCGAACCGTAGCCAGCACCAAGATTGGCGAAAGGACGTTAGGGAAAACATGGCGCGTCAAAATAATCCGGTTCGGTGTTCCAGCGCTTCGGGCAGCCATAACGAATTCTTTTTTCCGTATACTCAGAACGCTTCCCCGGACGGTCCGGGCATAGGTCACCCAATCCGAAAGTCCCAGTACCAGGATGAGATTGAAAATGGAATTCCCCAGCACGGCGATCACAGAAATGGTCAGAAGCATGAAAGGATATGCCATGAAAACATCCGCCACTCTCATGATGACGTTGTCCAACCGGCCACCGTAATAGCCGGAAACAAGTCCCAGCAGGATGCCGGCGCCGCAAGCGACCAAAACCGCCGAAAAGCCGACCAGAAGGCTTACCCGGCTTCCGTAGAGAATCCG
>CAZTKB010000227.1:0-5721 GCA_964614125.1 uncultured Desulfobacterales bacterium
GTATGAAATCGGTGATCTGGCACGCGCCTTCGACCAGATGACCCGCGACCTGAAAAAAACAACCGTAAGCCGAAATGAATTCTTGAAGGAAAGGGATTTTTCAGATTCAATTATCAACAGTCTTCCCGGAATATTTTTCCTTTGCGATTTGGATGGTCGGTTTGTCCGATGGAATGGCAAACTGGAACGTGTGGCCGGGCATTCCCATGAGACAATTTCCCGAATGAAACTGCCGGACCTGTTTTCGACCGCCGATCGGGATCGCCTGAAACAGGAAATTCATCGGGTAGTGGATCACGGTGAAAATTATTTTGAAATCAATCTCCCCACCGCTGAAGGTACTTCAATCCCGTACGCTTTTAACTGGCTTGCTGTCTCGATCGGAGGGCAACGCCTGCTGGCCGGAGCCGGGATCGACGTCCAGGAGCGAAAACAGGCGGAAGAACGCCTGACCGAAGCTCTGGATGACCTGCAGCGATCCAACCGGGAACTGGAACAGTTCGCGTATGTCGCTTCCCATGACCTGCAGGAACCGCTCCGAATGGTTTCCAGTTACACCCAGTTGCTGGAGAGAAGATATCGAGACAAACTCGATCAGGATGCGAAGGATTTTATCGGATATGCGGTGGACGGGGCCAACCGGATGCAGCAGTTGATCCAGGATCTTCTCCGGTTTTCCCGGGTGACAACCCGAGGTGAGGCGATTCTTCCCGTTGCCGCCTCCGAGGCTGCCGGGAAGGCTCTCTTCAACTTGGAGGCGTCTATCCAGGAATCCGGAGCCCGGATCACAATCGATCCTTTACCCGAAGTGCCTGCTGACCGAGGCCAGCTGATTCAGCTGTTTCAGAATCTGATCGGGAATGCCATCAAATTTCATCGGGCCGACCGAGCCCCGGAAATCCATGTACTTGCAGAAAGAAAAGGAAAAGAATGGCAGTTTGCCGTGCATGACAAGGGGATCGGAATTGATGCCCAATATTTCGAACGAATTTTCACGATTTTCCAGCGGTTGCATACCCGGGAAAGGTATCCCGGAACAGGAATCGGTCTGGCGTTGTGCAAACGGATTGTCGAACGTCATAATGGAAGAATTTGGGTGAAATCCCGGCCGGAAAGCGGTTCCTCGTTTTATTTCACCCTGCCTTCGGTCGAAACACAGAAAGGAATGAACATGCCATGAGTGCCAAACCCGGATTTCCCATCGAGATTTTGATTATCGAGGACAACGAAGGGGATGTCCGCCTTGCCAGGGAAGCGCTTCGGGAAAGCAAAATCCGGAACATGCTGCATCATGTTCCGGATGGGGTGGAGGCGATGGCTTTTCTGAACCGGCAGGGAAAATACGAAGATGTGCCCCGTCCGGATCTGATTCTCCTGGACCTGAATCTGCCGAGAATGGATGGAAGGGAGGTTCTAGCGGCGATCAAACAGGATGAGAATCTGAAACGGATTCCGGTTGTGATCCTGACGGTTTCCAGTGACGAAGCCGATATTTTCAAAACCTATAACCTGCATGCCAATTGTTATATCACCAAACCGATCGATCTGGATCAATTTATCCAGGTTGTCCGGGCCATCGAAGACTTCTGGCTGACCATCGTCAAGCTGCCCAACGGGTGCGGATCCTGATCATGATCCAAGAAACGACCTTGCTGCTGATCGAGGACAATCCCGGGGATGCGCGGTTGTTTCAGGAACTGCTGCGGGATCTGGAAGAATCGTACCAGGTGGTTTGGTGTACCACGCTGGCGGAGGCCGGGAAAAAAATCGAATCCACCCGGTTTCACCTGATTTTGTGCGATCTGGGACTTCCGGACAGCCAGGGGAGCGATACGGTTATTGAGGTTGTCGGTATGGCGATGGATATTCCGATCATCATTCTTACGGGCCAGGATGATGACCGAATCGCGGTGCAGGCGATTCAGGCAGGTGTTCAGGACTATCTGGTCAAACACACCGTCACACCGGAGTTGTTGAGCCGGGCCATTCGGTATGCGGTAGAGCGGAAACGGAATGAAATGGCCATTCGAAAGCGGGAAAGCCAGCTGGCCATACTGTCTCAGGCGGTGGAGCAGAGTCCGGTATCGGTCATGATCACCGATACTCAGGGAAACATTGAATATGTGAACTCCAAATTCGTCCGCATCACGGGATACCTTCCTGAGGAAGTCAAAGGAAAGACTCCCCGTGTGTTGAAGTCCGGACAAACTTCAGAAACGGAATACAAACAGCTTTGGGAGACCATAAAGGCCGGTGATTCCTGGCAAGGGGAATTCCATAACCGGAAAAAAGATGGTTCCCTATTCTGGGAACGGGCATTCCTTTCTCCGGTTCGGGACCGTTTCGGAAACATCACTCATTTTCTGGCCATCAAAGAGGATATCACTGCGGAAAAAAATCTGGAGAAACAGTTGATTCAGGCGCAAAAACTGGAATCCGTCGGACGGCTGGCCGGGGGAGTGGCCCATGATTTCAACAATATGCTGAATGTGATCCTGGGATATACCGATATCGCATCCAATCAACTACCGGAAAGTCATCCTGTCCGAACCTGTCTGGAGGAAGTGAAATCCGCAGCGTCCCGATCCGCGGAACTGACACGCCAGTTGCTCGGGTTCGCACGAAAACAAACCGTTCTACCCGTGGTTCTGAATCTGAACCAATGTATTTCGAATATGTTGAATATGCTCCATCGATTGATCGGGGAGGGGATTGAATTGATCTGGAAACCTGGTTTGAACTTATGGAGTGTTCGTATTGATCCATCCCAAATCGATCAACTCCTGGCAAATCTCATGGTGAACGCCAGGGATGCCGTATCCGGCACTGGGGTGGTGACGATTCAAACCGAAAATATGGTCTTTGATCCCGTTTGGTGTGAGAATAATCCGGGGATTGTGCCCGGAGAATACGTCAATCTCTCGGTAAGCGACAATGGGTGTGGGATGGACGAAGCGACCATCGCCTTGATCTTCGAGCCTTTTTTCACGACCAAGCAGCCTGGGGTCGGCGCCGGCCTGGGTCTTTCCACAGTGTACGGAATTGTGAAACAGAACCATGGCTTTATCCAGGTTTTCAGCAAGCCCGGAGCCGGATCCACGTTTCACATTTATTTCCCCAGGGAGTTGTCTTCCGAGGGGAAAAACCTTTCCGAGGCGCCTGTCGCCGCAGTGTCGGGCAACGAAACCATTCTGCTGGTGGAGGATGAAGAGTCCATCCTGAAACTGTACACCCATATCCTGGGAAACTGCGGCTACCATGTTTTATCAGCCAAATTGCCGATGGAAGCGATCGCGATGGCCGCTTCATTTGATGGACGGATTGATCTGGTGGTGACCGATGTCGTCATGCCGGGAATGAACGGCCGACAGCTGGCCGATACACTGAAAGCCTCACGTCCGGATATTCGGATTCTGTATATTTCAGGTTACACGGCCGACGTAATCGCCCAGCAGGGTGTCCTGGAAAAAAATGTGCATTTTCTCCAGAAACCGTTTTCGGTTGGCGCGTTGGCCAAAAAGGTTCGGGAAGTCTTGGACCATTTTCTTGGCATCAAGGATCTGGGTAGATGAAAAAAAATCCAACGAAAAGGGACTAAAAACATGACGCGAGAGGATCTGATTCAATCCGCAGAGAGGTTGCACCGTCCCTCAACAGCGGCAGCCGGGGAATATGCCCGGAAAAGTGGAAGAATGGCCGAAAAACTGAACCTGATCATGGCCCAGAGGCAGGATGTCACCTATATGACCGGAGGAAACGTGGCGATGATGGAAGACAACCACAGAAACCATGCCCGGTTCATGACGTCCCTGTTTGCCATGTTTTCTCCGGTCGTTCTGGTGGATACCGTTCTGTGGGTTTTTCGGGCCTACCGGTCCCATGGTTTTCAGCTGACATATTGGCCGGCTCAATTGGATGGCTGGGTCCGGATTTTAGAGGAAGACCTTTCTTACGAGACGTTTTCGGAAGTATTACCGGTGTATAACTGGATGATTGTGAATCAGCCTGCCTTTGCATCCCTGAGCGATACCGGGCTTCGGGAATTCGGGGCCGATCCCGGGATTGGAAAATGATGTCCGGCGAACGACCTGAGTATAATTTGCTGGATATCAGCCCAACAATGGTTCGGCGTTTTCTGGAGAATTCGCGGGTGATATGGACGGTTCTTTTGGATCGGAACGGTGCGATCCGATATGCTAATTCCGCTGTATCGACTATCCTGAATATGGAGACTGAAGATTTAACTGGAAACCTATTCACCGGGTTTTTGACCGAAAATGACCGGATCCGAATGAACAGGTTTCTGGACGGATCCGAAGTTATTCCCGACGGCATGGTGGTATGGAATCTGATGGGGGCGGATGCATACCCTTTTTCCTTCCACGGAATGATTTTTCCCGCAGGAGATATGTTTCTTCTGATCGGAGAGCCCGCCTATGAGGAAAACATGGCCCTTCAGGCGGAGCTGTTGGATCTGAACAATCAGCTGACCGTTTTGTCCAGGGAAAACATTCGAAAAGGCAGGGAGTTAGCGAAGGCCTTACACGAGCTGAAACAAACCCAGGCGATGCTGGTCCATCAGGAGAAAATGGCCTCTCTGGGATTGATGACAGCCGGAATCGCCCATGAAATCAACAATCCCATTTCCTATATCCTGAGCAACGAAAATATGCTGCAACGGGATTTCGAAGGAATATGGGAGGTCATCAATACATTGGGGGATCGACTGCCGGATATCGAAACTGTTCTCCCGAAATTCCATTGGGAGATACTGGAAAAGGCGGAAAAAGTAGGACTTGCGTATCTGGCCGAATCTGTGCCCCGAAAAATTACGGCTAACATCCAAGGGCTGGAGCGTGTGAAACAGATCGTTTTGGATCTGAGAAATTTTTCCCGCCTGGATGAGGCCGAACGGAAGTTCTGCCGACTGGAGGAAGGAATTTCGGCCACCATTCAGTTTTTGAAACCGATATTGGAACCCTCTGAGGTCACCATTCGAACCGAATTTTCAGAAATGCCTGACATCTATTGTTCCCCCGGCCCATTGAATCAGGCGGTTCAAAATGTCCTGATCAATGCGATTCAGGCCAGTCGTTCGGGGCAGGAAGTACGCTTACGGGTTTTTATGGACAAGGGAGGATGCTGTATCGAAGTGGCGGATGACGGCGAAGGAATTTCACCCGACCATATTGACCGGGTTTTTGATCCGTTTTTTACAACCAAACCGGTAGGATCCGGGACCGGTCTCGGCATGAGCATCGTTCATCAGGTGATTTCGGCTCATGGGGGAACGGTGAGGCTGGACAGCCGGAAGAACCAGGGAACCACGGTCCGGATGTGGATCCCGATTCAGGAACGGGAATAGATAGTTATGGCACTCAGCAAGGGATTTGCCCGCTTGTTGGATCGACAGCCCGAAACTCCGGTTTTGGATGATTCCAACCCGACGCTGCTGGTGGTGGACGACGAGAAGGAGATAACGGCGACTCTTGCCGATCAGTTTCGTAGAAGCTATCATGTGATGACCGCGTCCAGCGCAGAGGAGGCTCTGTCCATTCTTCGCAGGCAGCGTGTTTCCGTAATCATGGCTGACCAGAGAATGCCGGGAAAAACCGGAGCCGAACTGCTGGCGGAAGCGTTGAAAATCGACTCGGATGCGGTGCGGATTCTGTTGACCGGTTATGCGGATATCGAGGCGGTCATCCAGTCGGTCAACGAGGG
>CAZTKB010000228.1:0-5664 GCA_964614125.1 uncultured Desulfobacterales bacterium
GACAGCCTCCTGGAGCGTTATCTGGAAGGAGAAACCATTTCCGACGAGGAATTGGCGGCCGCCCTCAAAAAAGGAATCAACTCCCGATTGTTTTCACCGGTTTTGTGCGGATCCGCTGTTAACAACCTCGGCATCGACCTGTTGATGGATTTTTTCGTGAATTGTATGCCCTCTCCGCTCGAAAAACCGGCCCGTCCCGGCATGGATCCCTCCGTTGGGAATCAGATCGAACGGCTTCCCTCTACGGATGCCCCGTTTTCGGCATTCGTGTTCAAAACCGTGGCCGATCCCTATGCGGGCCGCCTGTCCATTTTCAAAATCGTGTCCGGCAAACTGGGTGCCGACGGTGGTTTTTACAATGTCAACAAAGGGGCCAGGGAACGCTACAACCAATTGCTGATGCTGGCCGGAAAAGAGCAGAAACAGGTCAAGGAAGCCGGTCCGGGAGCGATCGTGGCCGTAGCCAAGCTGAAGGAAACCGCCACCGGCGACACCCTGTGTGACGAAGCCAACAAGATTCAATATAGCTTTCCGGAACCCCTTCCCCAGTTGATGACATTTGCGATCACCTCCAAGGCGACGGGTGACGAAGACAAGATTTTCATTTCCCTGACTAAGATCATTGAGGAAGACCCGGCACTCAAGCTGGAACGAACCGTCGAAACCAAAGAGATTCTTCTATCGGGAAGAGGCCAGGTTCACATTGAGGCCACTATCGAGAAACTGAAACGGAAGTTCAATGTCGAGGTGAACCTCAATACGCCCAAGGTACCGTACCGGGAAACCATCAAGAAAAAAGTTCGGGTGCAGGGAAAACACAAGAAGCAGTCCGGGGGGCACGGCCAGTACGGTGACTGTTGGATTCAGATGGAGCCCCTTCCCCGCGGCGCCGGATTCGAGTTTGTGGACGCCATTGTGGGCGGAGCCATCCCCCGGAACTACATTCCGGCGGTGGAAAAAGGAATTGTCGAAGCCAGCCTGAAAGGTGTGTTGGCCGGATATCCTTGCGTGGATTTCCGGGTGACCTTGGATGATGGCTCCTACCATGACGTGGATTCATCGGAAATGGCGTTCAAAATCGCTGGGTCTCTCGCGTTCAAAAAGGCGGTCATGGATGCCAAACCGGTGTTGCTGGAACCCATTCTTTCCGTCGAGGTCACGACACCCGATGAATTCATGGGGGATATCATGGGGGATCTCAACAGCCGACGCGGCCGGGTGCTGGGCATGGAAGCCCGGGGAAAATACCAGGTGATCAAGGCCCAGGTTCCCATGTCGGAATTTCTCTCCTATGCGCCGGATTTAACCTCCATGACCGGTGGCCGAGGGATCTACAGCATGGAATTTTCCCACTATGACGAAGTGCCTTCTCAGATCGCGGACAAACTCCTGGTTGAACTGAACAAGGACCGGGAATCCTGACGCGTCAAGGTTTTTTCTAGCGGGACTGATAACGCATAGCCTGTTGTCAGTCCCGCTCCTTTTTTTTCACCTTCCCTGGTGATACTTCAATCAGATGTCGTCTCATATCGGCCTCCAAGGAACCCCGAAGTTCCTCCCACTCGGATTTGGGGGTTTTGGCGACATCCACCGGGTTTCCAAACTCCACCTGGACCCGGGCGAAGGGTTGGGGGATTAAAAAACGATCCCAACTTTGCATCATCCAGGCCCTGTCTGCCGATATATAGATGGGAACGATCATTGCCCCGGCGGAGCGAGCTAAGGCGATAACACCTGGCTTGACAACTCCAGCCGGTCCCTGGGGGCCATCCACGATATGCCCCCCGACCCGAACATGCCGCAGTTCCGTCACGAGATGACGAAATCCCGCGCGGGCACCCCGGGAAGAAGACCCGCGGATAGGTTTCCATCCCCCCAACGCCGCAACACCGGCGGCGATATCTCCATCCCGGCTCAGGCTGATCATTAGCGGCATCGGAGGGAGCCGGTATCTCCGGAAATAATGCATGATCGGAAAAAACTGCTGATGCCAGCTGCAGAAAAGAATACATCCTCCCTGGCGGTAATGGGAGAGCCACTGGTGTTCCCCGTTCGATTCATATCGATACGTTTTGCACAGTCCAATAATCAGGTGATAACCAATACGAATGGCGGCATCCGACCTAATGGTCGGATGGGTGTTCCAAGTCATTTCGTCCTCCAGAAGGTTTTCATTTCCTAACTGCGATATTGGCCCCCATTTAGAATGTGTATCCGATCGCGATATGAAACCGTCCGGAGCTTTCCCCGGGCTCCCGGTCCAATTTGTGGCCATACATGATCCCCATAGGACCGACCGGCGTGATATATCGCAATCCGATTCCCACGGAAAACCGGACATCGTCGGAAATTCCATCGACCTGAAATTCGCCTAGCTTACCAGCGTCGACAAAGAGGGCCAACTCGAGATTGCCGGTCAAATCGATCCGGTTTTCCAGGGATCCGCAGAGACTGAAGCGACCCCCTACCGGATCTCCCAGCTCACTATATCGAAAGAGGTTTTCATCGTATCCCCGGACAGTGGAGGCACCTCCCAGGTATAGCAACTGGTCGGTGGACACCATGCCCGAATCGTTCATGGGTCTGATATACCCGGATTTCAACATGGTTGCCAGGGTCAGACGGGAAAAGGGAGATATCAGATACCGAAAATCACCCTTATACCGCATGAAATGGTCCAGGTCGCTGTCGATACCACGAACCGGCTCCACGGATATATTCGCATATCCTCCGGACTTCGGTCGTATTCGGGAATCCCGGGAATCATACTGGATATATGGTGCCGCCGAATAAAAGCTTCGTTTGGATTCTTCCAAAGGTTGCCCGAATTCATCCGAGACTCCAACCAACGGCTCGCCATCCGCGCTGAACACCGAACGATTTTCCAACAGAAAGATCAGCCCGGTTTCCCAAACCGGGTTGAATTTTCGGCGGATAGAAGCCGTTACACCCACCGAGCGGGTTCCATAGGCCTGGTTAAATTCCGAAACCTCTTCCGCATATACCCCGAGGGATCCGGAAAACCGCGTGTCCAAAAGGGTGGGATCCGTGATATCCGACGAGAATTCATATCCGATTTCACTGATCTCCCCGGCAATCCATGCATCGATATCCGCCCCCATGAAATTGATATCCGCCAGTTTGGTGTGAAAAAACGTCCCCTTTTCGGTTTCATATCCAACCCCGGTTTCAATCCGGTACGGTTTTCTCTCCTCCACCGTAATCAGAACATCCACCACCGGTTCCCCCTCGGACAGACCGAAAAGCTCGAACCGGACGGAATCGAAAATTCCCAAGTCCCGCAGCCTCGCCTGATCTTTCAGCAATTGGGCCAACCGGAATGGTTCCCCGCTTTTCAGGGTGATTTCATTTTCCAATACGGATTCCCGCGTCCGAAAATTTCCGGCAAACCGGACCCGCCCGGTGACCACCTCCGGGCCTTCTTCCACATCGTAGTGGATATCGGCCCGGTTTTCTTTTGGGGTGTTATTAACGGATTCCCGGATCTGAACCCGGGGCCGCCCGGTTTCAGAGATGAGTTCCGACAAGGCGTTCCGGTCACTTTCGACCATATACGGCCGAAACGGTTCCCCGGGCCTCAATTTCATCACGGACCGAGCCTGTTCCAAAGAAACCGATAAAAGCCCGGAAATGCCGATATCTCCTACCAGGACCTGATCCCCCTCCTCCAGGGTAACATGAATCCGGGCGCTTTCCCGGTTCGGATCGAAGTCAATTTGATAGGTTGCCAGACTATTCAAAAAACCCCGTGCCATGTATAGCGACCGGATGGCCCGCATGTCCTCTTCCAGTGTATCGAGAGCGAGTTGCCCTTTGTGAAAAACTCCGGGCAACCGCGTTAACATGGCTTCCTTCAGGAGAGAGTCGGAAATATGTGCGTTTCCGGAAAAAGTGATTTCCTTGACTCGCGTGAGGGGACCTTCTTGAATGTCGATTTCGATCCGCTTTTCTTTGGTGTCTTGGGAATCCGAATCAGCCTCCCGGATTTCCACCCGGGGGTTTTCGAAACCGGCCTGCCGATAGCGACGCTCCAGGTTTCGGATACTGTGCGCCACGGCTTGTTTTCCCCATGGCGCTTTTTTCAGAAAGGTCAAGTCCTCCGAAAGCCGGGATGCGGATATGGCGCTGTTACCGGACCATTCCAGCCGATAACGGGGACCTTCTCGGATGACAAACACCACTTTCACCCAATTTGTGTCCGGGATCGCCTCGATCCGGTATTCAACGGAGGCATCCAGGAATTTCTCCCGCCGGTAATAATCAGTCAGGGTCCGGATGTCCTTTTGGATATCTTCCGTAATCAGACGGTTGGCGCTTCCCCACAGCAGGGATCGTTGCCAGGTGACCAGCCGGATCTTCAGCCGGGAAGCCGAAAGGAGGCCCGCTCCTTCCAACTCCACACTTTCCATGGGGGTGTACGGGCCGGGATGGATATCCACCAGTACCGTATACGGTCCTTTGGGTGTTTCCGCACGGGAGAGGATCTGAATTTCGGGTTGATCGAAACCTTGTTTGCGAAAGAGTTCCGCAATTCGGGGAATCTGATCCGGTAGATCTTCGGGGTTCCACACATCGCCGACCACCACCGACAGTGTGTTGATCACGGTTCGGCTCATGACCGGAAAGGCTCCGTATATCCGGATATCCCGAATCCGGGGCGTGTCGGAAAGCAATGCCGAAGAGAGAGTGGTATCAGCTGCTTCCATAACATCCGCGGAAAATATACACCACGCGGCCGCAGCCAGAAAAAATGCCCATGGAAACATCCATCCAGGGATTTTCCTTTGGGGCAGCCTAACCCGACTATCTGAATTCATACCGGTATTGAATCGCACCACCCACAGACCCCAAGCTGTCTTGAAACCCGCTGGCAATCAGGTATTCCCACAATTGGTATTCTGCCACGGTTCGTTGCACCGACTCCCCTTTTCGGGTTCCGATCGTATACCGTATGGTCAACAGCGGAGTGATCGATTTCCCCACGCTCAAGAGAACTTCGTCCGTTTTCGGGGATGTGCCAGCCTTCGACGCGGTCTCCGATCCGATCTGAATGGAATCCAAACCCGTATAATGGGCCAGGTTGTCCGAAACGGAGGAACCGAGCAAACCGGAAAGAATTTGCTGGGTCGAAACCGATGTCCCGCCTTCGGATCGGATCAATTCCTGGGTGGTCTTCCCCATGACCAATAGGGACAGGATATCTCCGGATTCCAAAGGAGGCTTGGATGTCAGGGCAAGCTTCAGATCATTCATGACCCCGGAAAGCCCGATGGTCACCATATACCGTCCGATCTCGGTTTCGGCGGAAATATCCAGCCTTGGTTCTATCCGGTAAGGATTGGAAAAATCCACCACCCCGCGCGTAATGTCGAATTTTCGTTTATGGTAGAATACCGTTCCGTTTTCCACCGCCGCTCTTCCGGTGACCAGGGGCCTTTCGATCGTTCCGGTGACGTGAAGATCCGGATTCATATCGCACTGAAGAATATTGGTATCCAACTGGATTTGGCCCCGTCGGACAATCCGAACATCCAAACCGATTCCTCCCACCGCTTCCGGATAGGCCGCAGGAGTTTCGATTTCCACGGTTCGCCTGGTTTCGGTGATGCTTTTCAAGGGACTGATTTCCACATCCCGGTAATA
>CAZTKB010000229.1:0-5628 GCA_964614125.1 uncultured Desulfobacterales bacterium
GGCCATGATCGGGAGAATCAGATCCGTATCATAGTTGGTCGGGACGTTCTGCACAACGGACACGATTCGTTCCAGCCCCATGCCGGTGTCGATGCTGGGCTTGGGTAGCGGTGTCATCTTTCCGGATTCGTCCCGGTTGAATTGCATGAACACCAGGTTCCAAATCTCCAGGTAGCGGTCGCAGTCACATCCGACCCGGCAATCGGGCTGGCCGCATCCGTAGGCCGGCCCCCGGTCAATGAGAATTTCCGAGCAGGGCCCGCAGGGGCCGGTGTCTCCCATGGCCCAGAAGTTGTCCTTTTCGCCGAAACGGACGATCCGGTCTTCCGGAAGTCCGACAACTCGGCGCCACAAACCGTGCGCCTCATCATCGTCCAGAAAAACAGAGGCGTATAGCTTGTCAGCCGGTAACCCGTATCCATTGGTCAATAAATCCCATGCGAACTCGATGGCTGTTTCCTTGAAATAATCCATGAAGGAAAAATTGCCCAGCATTTCGAAAAAAGTGTGGTGTCGGGCCGTATACCCGACGTTTTCCAAATCGTTGTGTTTTCCGCCCGCGCGCACGCATTTCTGGGAGGTGACCGCCCGGTTATAATCGCGTTTTTCTTCCCCCAGAAAGGTCCGTTTGAACTGGACCATGCCGGCGTTGGTGAACAGAAGGGTAGGGTCGTCCTGCGGGACCAAGGACGAACTCCTTACCTGCTGATGGGAATGTTTCTTAAAATAAGTCAAAAAGGTGTCACGAATGTCGTTTCCAGTCATGGGATGCTCCAAATGGTCGGTTACGGATTGCCGGCGGGACCGTCTAAACGGGTTTCCCGGGAAGAGGAAAGTCCCAAAGACTCCCGGACCCGGGAGACTACGGTCTGGTAGAGGTCCGGGTTTTCAGCAAAAAAGGTCTTGACGTTGTTTCGGCCCTGGCCGATCCGCTCTCCGCCGAAGGCGTACCAGGAGCCGCTTTTTTCGATCACACCGGTTTCGACTCCCATATCCACCACGTCTCCGGTGGAAGATATCCCCTCACCATACAGGATGTCAAATTCCGCTTCCCGGAAGGGAGGTGCAACCTTGTTTTTTACGACCTTGACCTTGGTCCGGCTTCCGATGATTTCCTGGCCTTCCTTGATCGTGTTGATTTTCCGGATGTCCAGACGGACCGAGGCGTAGAATTTCAGAGCGTTTCCACCGGTGGTGGTTTCCGGGTTCCCGAACATAACCCCCAGTTTCATCCGGATTTGGTTGATGAATATCACACAAGTCATCGTTTTGCTGATGGTTCCGGTCAATTTCCGGAGAGCCTGCGACATGAGGCGGGCTTGCAGACCCATGTGGGAATCCCCCATTTCCCCTTCGATTTCGGCACGGGGAACGAGAGCGGCCACGGAATCGATAACGATGATATCAATGGCACCGCTTCGCACCAGCATGTCCGCGATCTCCAGTGCCTGCTCACCGGTATCCGGTTGGGAAACAAGAAGTTCATCGGTGTTGACTCCCAGTTTTTTGGCGTATACCACATCCAGTGCATGTTCGGCATCGATAAACGCGGCGATGCCTCCCTGTTTCTGGACATTGGCGACGGCATGCAGGGCCAAGGTGGTTTTTCCGGAAGATTCCGGGCCGAAGATTTCCACGACACGTCCCCGGGGCAGGCCTCCGATACCCAGGGCTTTGTCCAGGGCCAGAGATCCGGTGGGAATGGCGGGAATATCTTCCACCGTACGGCTGCCCAATTTCATGATCGCGCCTTTTCCGAATTGCCGGTCGATCTGGCTCATTGCGCTTTCGATGGCTTTTTCCTTGTCCGGGGTGGTCATTACCATGCTCCTTATCAGGGGTGATACCATGTTAGATTGTCTATTCCGCACACCGGAAAAATATCCGGCGCTCTCATTTCACGGACTGTCAGCGGGGACCAAATCCGCGGTGCCGATCTGGCTGGTACCCAGCCGGTTATACACCGGTCCGGTAGGTTCCAGGCGGCTTTGGATCAAATGGATTTCCCCCACGCCGATCGGATCGAACGAGATGGATTCGATCTGCCGGATTGCCGCGACGATCCGGGCGGTTTCCGGGGGTATTTTGATTCGTGCCAGAGTCAGGTGAGCCCTGAAGGGACGGGATTCCATCCGAATCCGGTTCCGGGTGGCGCCTTGGATTCCCTGATCCAGGCATATCTGGAGTTGCTGGAGTTCCGCTGTGCCGTTTCCGGATCCGATCCAGAAAACCCGGGGCCGGCGGAGATCCGGAAACACGCCGGCTCCACGGATTTCCAGCGAGAATGCGGGAAAAAGGGTTCCGCAGCGATCCATGGCCGAAAGGATCGGTTCGATTTCCGCTGGAAGGATATCTCCCAGAAACTTCAGGGTCAAATGGATATTTTCCGGATGCACCCAGTTCATCCGGAGGCCGGAGGATTTCAACAGGCGCTGGATTCCCCGGATCGCCTGGCGCAGCGTTTCCGGGATCTCTACGGCCACAAAAGCCCGAATCGCTTCGGTCATTTCGGCAGCGTGAACTGGGGTTCGCCCAGAAAAAAGTCTCCCCGTTGGATCCAGTCCTTCAGGATATCCGCGATTTCGCGGGCACGGACCACGCTGGAGAGCGGAACCGCGGGGATGTCCCGGTCATTGAATCGGATGACTCCGCTTTTCAGCTCCGCGTAGCTGACCTGGCCATGGCTTCGGGATACGCCGTTGGGATAGTCCTGACCATAGTCGACGATCTGGGTAAAGATTTCCTCATCCGAGATGGATGTGTATTCCGCCATTTCTTCGTTCAGAATGGGGATGGGAATCCCCAGCCCCACTGCCAGAGAACAGCCGTAGCCCATCATGCTGATTCCCACCAGCCATTTGGGGCTCATCTGTTTGAGGTCGCCGGTAACCATGATTGTGCCTGCCGGAGACAGGGGTATCCCCTTGGGAGAGCGGCGAACTCCCGGTTTGTGCTGGGTTCCATGCCAGGTGACGTAGCCCTGGGCACCCCCCAGAAAGATACGGGTTCCCAAACCGATGGTCAGGTAATATGGATCGTTCATCAGGGGGCTGAGTTGGCCGGCGGAACAGTAATTGGCGTTTCCGGCCATGGGTTTGAGCGTGCCCATGTAGGTATAAATGGTTTTTTTGGTCAGATTGATTGCACAGTTGTAGTTCTGGTATCCGTTGCGTGGGTTGCATAGAAGGGCGTTGGGGATCGACTGGAGTGTGATCTCCTTTTCCACGAACTTGTTGGGATAGCAGTCGGTTCCATACGCCGTCGCCTTCAGAAAAACGCGTTTTCCGGCGACGAGGTCCTGGATGACATGCCCCCCTCCATACGAGAATTCACCGGGATAAACCTTGTTCAGAGGATCGTCCGCGCAGGGTTCGGTGGCACCGATATAGCAATCCACGGCGGCCACACCGCCGTATGCCGGAACGTTGTTCAGCCAGACGTTGGATGCCTTGATTCCCGGGGAGGAGTGCCCGAAATTCAGAAAGGCCCCGGAGGAACACATGGGGGCGAAGGTTCCGGTCGTCACCACGTCGACAGTTTTGGCGGCTTCCACCGGGCCTTCCTTGGCGACGATGTCGATCATTTCCTCCGCGGTGACCACCACGACGGAACCGGAACGGATTTTCTCGTTGATTTCCTGGTAGGATTTTGTGACCTTGTATTTTTTCATGGAGTTTCTCCATTCACATGGGTTGGGGAAAGGTTGGTTCCTGTCTGCGGCCGGCGGCCGTCATGAATCGGGAAACGGCATGGTTCGTTCCCGGACCGGGGTCCGGGAACAACGGATCCTTTCCGCTGCCGGCTGGGGGGTGCCGTTAATAGCGCCGACCCATGGGGAGAACGGACGATGAATAAATGGGATGTTTTTCGTATTCATGGGATGAGTTGCCGGACATCCTGTATTTTAGAGAGAATGTTGTTCTGAATCCAGGATTCGTCCCACCATTCGATGGGGTTGACGAATACGTCTCGGACAGACATGGCGTAATGCAGATGGTCTCCGGCTGCAAGGCCTGTGATTCCGGTATGTCCGATGATATCCCCCTTGGCTACTGTCTGACCGGGCTGGATCGAAAAGTCGCTGAGGTGGGAGTACATACTGAAAAGACCCAGGCCGTGATCAATGACAACGGTGTTGCCGTAAATGCCGATATCCTCGGTCATCACCACCCGGCCTCCGTTGGCAGCCGGAACAGGAGATTGCTGCAAAGAGGCCAAATCAACCCCCATATGGTCCTGCCGGTCGATTTCCTTTCCCTGATACACATAGGTTCGGTGATCCGCGAATCCGGCACGCGGAGCCGAATTAGGCAGGCGCAAAAAAGTGCCGCCCCACAGAAGCTCGGGCGGACTGTTCTCAACCGATGAAAACAACCGGCGGGTGTCGGATTCCCGGGACTCCCGATTGACCCGCAAAAAACGGTCCAGCATGGGATGAGGGCTGTCTGGAGAGTCTTCCATCTGGAATTCCGGCATTTTTCGGTTCAAAAAATCATCCGTGATCGGAATCAGATCTTTTTGAAAGGTTTTTCGAAGAATGTGGTTGGAAAAACCGGTTCGAGAAGTATTTCCGGCATGGTCACGTGCCTGGACGAAAAGTTCGGTTCCGGCTCCTTGCCGGTAGTCCAAGGCAAACAAACAGGCCATTATGGATGGATCATCGAAGATTCCGGAATATCCCGGAAAAAAATGGGGGCCGGCCTGAACCCCGTGAGTCGGACAGGCTTCGGAAAGCCGGTAGATGATGAGCCCCGCTCCCCCTTGGTTAATATGGTGAAAACGGGTCAGAACAGTAATCTGGGGCGGTTTTCCGTCCATGGTGATATCGAGACGTCGTTCGGAATTGTTGCCGTGAAACCAGTTCCGCCAAGATCGGTCCCGTACGGATATGACGAGGGTCATGGCACCGTCGGATAGCCGATGTTTGCGGGTATCGATCTGGAAGGGAATGGACAGTTCATGGACGCCGGGAGTGTCAGGTGCCAAGTCTGCAATAACGATTTCACGGCCCTGTTGGATCAACAGAACCCGGGTTCGGCGAAGACCGCTGCGTTGATCGAATACCGAAATCCGGTGCTCTGAGTCCGGACGGACCGAAGCCGGGAATTCGGCGGTGATGACGGGCATTTCATTTTCCAGCTTCTGCCACAGGAACCATGTGGCGGGGATCAACAAAAGGCCGAGCAATAACCAAACGATCCGGGAAAACCGGATGGATGTCTGTTTGTAACGTTTCAACGTGGAATCCAAACTCCTGAACATCGAATCGGGGACAAGGGAGCAGCCGGTGGGAGCCGGTGGGAACACCTCCGAAGGCTGTCGATCACAACGACCGCCATGGCATCGTCATCATCGATGCTTTGGCAAGCGGATCGATCATATCAACTAATCTGGCCGTGATCAAGCCGGTTTTATTTCGAATACAGGAATCCGTAACAGTACCGCACCCCCGTGTTCCGGCTTTCCGGCGGGTCATCTCTCTGGCAAATCCTTCCCTCCCCCCTTGGGGGGGCTGGGCCATGGCCGATAAACTTTTCCCTCCCCGCTGGCAAGCTGAGTCAGGACCGCCAATTTTTTCCCTCCCCGCTGGCAAGCTGAGTCAGGGCTGCCAATTTTTTCCCTCCCCCC
>CAZTKB010000230.1:0-5617 GCA_964614125.1 uncultured Desulfobacterales bacterium
TTCCCGCCAGCTTGTTAAACTACCATTTCCTATAGCCGGAATGTTGGGGCCGGCCCCGCCATGACCAAAACAGTTCATTCAGGGAAGCGTGGTTCTGATTCGGTTGCATTTGACAGTTGGTACATGATAGTTATTATGAACAACAAGAGCCAAAAGCCTGATGCGAATGAATTCAGAAAGGATGTATCCGCGGCATCATCCGCCGCTTCCAACAACCATGCAGAAATGAAACAAGGAGGAATGAATGGACAAATACGAATGCCCCTGCGGATATGTGTATGACCCAGCGATCGGGGATCCGGAAAATGGAATCGCCCCTGGTACGGCTTTCGCCGATCTGCCGGAGGGATGGGTATGTCCCAAATGTGGGGCCGAAAAACAGTATTTTGAAAAGATCTGATTTCAATAGTCCTGAGTGGCCCCGGCTCCCCCCGAGCCGGGGATTGTTTGTTGTCCATAGCGTTTCAGATATTCCCGGGTTTTGACTTTCTGACGGGTTCTCTCGGAACTCATGTAGCGAATGGTTCCCACTACCGGCCGTTCCGGCCCCCAGGCGCGGTCATACCGTCCCAGAACCCAGAAAATACCGGAATAGGAGTTCGGATCTCTTCCATCCAGGGCATACCGGTTGTTCAATTCGATCATGATGGACAGGGCTGTTTCCGGGGAATCAGACCACTCCAGAATTTTTTTCCCCCACAACATCCGCAGGTAGTTATGAATGCGCCCTTCGCATAGCAACTGGGTCTGAGCCGCGTTCCACAAATCGTCATGCGTATGGGCACCCTCAAACTCTTCCCGGGTGTATTGATGGGTCCGGATGTCCCCAGCGTGGCGGAGCAGCGTGTTTCGGGCCCATCCGGGCAGGGAAAACCGATATTCATCGTTTTGAAAAAAGCAATGGTTGAATCCGAGTTCCCGCCAGATGACCAGTTCCTCCAGAAAGGCTTCCGCCCCTTCCGTCATTCCCCAGAAGCCGGAGGCTTTCCCCGTGACCTGACTGGACAGACGGCCGGGATCCCAGGATTCCTGATCCATGATTTTCTTCAGGATTTCATGACTTGAAATAAATCCGAAATGAAGATATGGAGATAGTCGGCTGGTGGAGTCCAAGTCCGGATGGTTTCGCGTCAGATGGTAGGACTCCAGGGTGCCCAGAAATTGCTCCAGTCTTTCCGCGGCCGCCTGGGTGCCTCCCGGCAAATCTGTCGGGGGAATGCCGTGATGGATCGGCAATGTCTGAAGAAAATCCTCCGAAGCCAGCCCGATATCCGGATCCGGAGGAGCCCATCTGCGGACGATCTCTGCTGGCAGGGGTTTCGGTTCCGGCAGGCAGATGTTTTTCAGAGGATCCGGATCCGGCATGCAGAAAACATGATCCAGCAGGTGCTTCTGCATCCACCGTCGGAAGGAGAAGGCCCGTGTAAACAGCCTGTCCGGTGCCCGAAGGGGAAAGAGGCCGTTGGCGTCGACGGTTTCCAGCCGCACCGAAAGGATGCCGGAAGCCGCCTGAACCATTCGCGGCAGGAAAAAACAGGGATATTCATCTGTCACCACGGCACAGGCCTCAACCGAAAGGCTGCGAAGTAGTCCTTTCCCGGCTCCGGGTTCCGGTTCGACGTAGGGGTAGTAGAGCACGGGAGTGTTACGAAAAATTGTCCGATTGTTCTGCATCCCCTGCAGAATAAAGGCGTGAAGACGGTCACTTGCCCAGGGATAATCGCAACGAAGGGCTTCCAATATGACCAGCGGCCGGTTCAGACGGGTCGCCAGCTCGACGGCGCGCTGGAGGGAGAAATTATAATATCTCCTGCGGGCTGCTATCATCCAGTACAGGACAAATCGACCGTTTGGATTGATAGGGGATCGGTTGATGGAACGGATACGAATCCCCGGAACAGACATCTGGTCAGTTTTCATGAGTTTTTACCATTCTGTATTCAGGAGCCGGTATGATCCAGCGAATGCAAACGCTGTTACAGGAAAATTCCATGGGAGTTCTGGCCACCAGTTCCCGCAATATACCACATTGTTCCCTGATGGCCTATATCACAGCTGATCACGGGGATCGACTTATTTTCGCGACCCGGAAAGAAACCCGTAAATATCTGTCCATTCAGGAAAATCCCTATGTCAGTTTTCTGGTGGACACCCGACTGAGCCACCCGGAAGATCGAAGCGCGGTGCAGGCCCTGACCGTGTCCGGGATGTGCCACGCCATCGCGGATCCCCAGGAACACTCCCGTTTTCTCGCGCTTATTGCGGAAAAACATCCTCATCTGAGCGGAATCGTGAATGACCCGGAAACAGCTGTTTTAGAGATGCGGATATCCTCCTTGCAACTGATGGATGGGCCGGTTAATCAATTTGTTTACCATACGGAATCCTCCGGGGCTGACGGTAATTCCTCGCACTGAACATTCATGGCGGAGGGAGACATGAATCGAGACAAGCCTGTGCTGGTCCTGGGCGCCACCGGATATATCGGCGGCCGTTTGATTCCCCTGCTGATTCAACAGGGCTATCGGGTCAGGGCTGCCGCGCGCTCCCTGGATAAACTCGGATGCCGGCCATGGAGCAACCGGGTGGACCTGGTTCAGGCGGATGTCCTGGATCGGGAATCTCTCCGGCATGCGTGCGCGGGTTGCAGTGCCGCCTATTATCTGGTCCATTCCATGAATGCCCAGGGTCGCCGATTTGCCGAGGCCGATCGGATTTCCGCCGAAAATATGGTGGCTGCCGCGGAACATGCCGAAATGGAAAGGCTGATTTATCTGGGGGGACTTGGGGAGACCGACAGCCGGAACCTGAGCCCGCATCTGCGGTCCCGCCATGAGGTCGGCCGGATTCTCCATTCCGGTTCCGTACCCTGTACCGAATTGCGGGCGGCCATGATTCTGGGATCCGGGAGCGCCTCATTCGAAATTCTTCGCTATCTTTCGGAGAGGCTTCCGGTGATGATCACCCCCCGGTGGGTATCCACTCCGTGTCAGCCTATTGCGGTCGGAAACGTCCTTCATTATCTGGTTGGATGCCTGGAGTGTCCCGAAACCACGGGGAAGATACTGGATATCGGGGGGCCGGACATCCTTTCTTACCGGGAAATCATTCAGATCTACGCTCAGGAGGCGGGTTTACCGCCCCGAATAATTTTTCCGGTGCCGTTTTTTACCCCTCGTCTCAGTGCGTACTGGATTCACCTGGTCACACCGGTTCCGGCATCCATCGCAGTTCCCCTCGCCGAGGGGCTGGGGGTGCCGGTGATCTGCCGGACGGATGAAATCACCCGGTTGCTGCCACAGCGCTTGATCGAGTGCCGGGAGGCAATACGGATCGCTCTCCAGGACATTCTTCACAAACAGGTGGATTCCTGCTGGTACGACGCCGGAACTATCCGTCCACCGGAGTGGGCCTCCTGCGGGGATGCCGATTATGCCGGGGGTGCCTTACGGGAGTGCGGATTTCAGATCGACTTGAGCGCCGAACCGGAGGAGATATGGAACGTGGTGTCCCGGATCGGCGGCCAGGAGGGCTGGTTGTTTGGAAATGTTCTGTGGAAACTGCGTGGTTGGATGGACCGGATGGTAGGGGGAATGGGGATGAGACGCGGCCGCAAAGATCCGGTTCTCATTCGGGTAGGAGAACCCCTGGATTTTTGGCGGGTGTTGCGGGTCGATCCCCCTTTTCGGCTGATGTTGCAGGCGGAAATGAAAATGCCCGGAGAAGCGGTTCTGGATATCCGAATCCAACCGCTGGGGAGAGGAACCACGCGGCTTTCTTTTCTATCCCGGTTTTTGCCCCGGGGTTTGGCTGGTCTGGTGTATTGGTATGTCCTGTATCCCTTTCATGAATGGATTTTTCGCGGGATGCTGACTGCTGTTGCCGGCAGGTGCCATAAACCGGTGGTGGGTGGTCCCGAGAGATTCACCCCGGTATTGGAATGCCGTGTTCCTGGAACGAATGGGAACCAATAGATATTGCATCGATAAAAGGAGAAACGATGGAATCCACGATATCGATTTTGAAACAGGCGATTTTGCTGGAACGGAAAGGAAAGGTTTTTTATGCGCGAATTGCAGAGCAGGCCGTGCATCCCCCGATCCGGGAGTTCTTCGAGGCCATGGCCGAAGAAGAGGATCGCCATGAGGAGATCCTGTCTCACCAGTACCGGGCGTTTCTTTCCCGGGAAAAATTCGACGACATTCCCCTTCCCGCCGGTTCGGAATCCCAGACCACTTCCCGGATTCTGACACCGGAGGTGATTGAACGGATTGCATCAGCGGGGTTCGAAGCCGCCGCCATTTCGGCGGCGATGAATCTGGAAGCTTCGGCGGTACGCATCTACTCGGAGCGGGCTGCGGCGGCGACCGACCCTCAGGAAAAAGTTTTGTATCAGTGGCTTTCGGATTGGGAGAAGGGACATTTGGACATTCTTTCCCGTCTGGACCGGGCCTTGACCGAAGCGATTTGGAATGACAACAGCTTTTGGCCGTTTTGACAGAAACAGGTAAGGGGAAAAAATCACTATGCCGATACCCGGAAATCTGTTGACCACCGCCATGGCGGTCATGCCGCACCAGGATGCGGATCGTGCGATTGAACAGGCCTTGACCCTCGATATACCTTTCTGGCCTCAGTTGCCTCGTCTGAATTACCGGGAAGACATGTATGTGCAGGCTTCGGAGCATTTCCCCGGAATCGTGCTGGATCTGGAAGGACAGACACTTCGGTTTTCGATGGATAAATTCATTGATGAACTGGAAGAAACCCTGTCCCATATGGATGAACCCGAGTATTTCGATATCAGTCCCGATTTTTCGGCCGTTTATCACCGTTTTTTGAGCTTGGACCATTCCGGGCGCCCTGCAATCCGGGGGCAGTTGGAAGGGCCGATCAGTTTCGGATTCAATGTTTGCGACCAGGACGGACGGCCGATTCTCTTTGATGATTCGGTGCGTCCCTTCCTGTTCGAGTTTATGGCCAAGCGGGTGAATGTCCAGTTGCATCGGTTGCAACAGCTTAACGCGAATGCGTTCATGTTCATTGATGAACCCGGCCTTCAATTTCTTTTCAGCGCGCTTTCCGGCTACAACGATCGCGCCGCCAAAACCGACGTGGATTTCTTTCTTTCCTTGATTGACAGACCCCGGGGGATCCATCTGTGCGGGAATCCGGATTGGGATTTCCTGTTGGGCCTCGATATGGATATTTTGTCTTTGGACATCTATTCCAATGGAGAAGTGTTTTCGTCCTATGCCGGATCGGTGCGGCGGTTTCTGGATCGCGGCGGAGTACTGGCTTGGGGGATCGTGCCGACCAATGTGGAACCGTTTTCCCGGGAGAGCCTGGAATCTCTGGTCCGGCAATTGGAAACCCGGTGGGATGTATTGTACCGGCACGGAATCGACCGGGACTTTTTGCTGTCGCGCAGCCTGTTGTCTCCGGCCACGTGCTGCCTGGTCAACCCGGACGGAGAAAAGACCGTCGAGCAGGCTTTTCACCTGATCCGGGAACTGTCATGGAATCTACGTGAAAAATATAAGCTGGAATGATGGATTGTCAGGGATCTATCCACGCGCTATCCTGCTCCGGCTTCCCGGATTGGCAAACGGTTTTT
>CAZTKB010000231.1:0-5609 GCA_964614125.1 uncultured Desulfobacterales bacterium
ATTGTCGCTGCGAATATTTGGCGATAGGAATGTTTCCCTAAAAAACCATTTGACAAATGAGGATATTGGTCATAGGACCAAAATAATTTGTTTTTACCGTTTGTTGTACCAGCCCCGGGCATGGGGAATTGCTGCAAAAGGAGGATATATGAAATTGTCGCGAACACATCTGGCGCTGGTTTTTGTTTTGTCGGTTGGTATGTGCGGGTGGTTAATTCCAGGTGCAGCCTTCGGGTATGATGTGGAAAATATTGAGATTCAACTGTCGCCGAATGTTCTCAATATGGGAAGCAAGGGCGATATCGTCACCGTGCATACCGATCTGCCGTACGCCGCGGTGGTAGGTGCCAGCGTCTATCTGAATGATGTGCCGATCTCTTGGTGGAAATCAGACGACCGTGGTTATTTCGTAGCCAAGTTTGCCATGGATCGGGTCAAGACTGAGGCGGATCTTGTCGTTGGTGATAATACCGTTTCTTTTACAGGGGTAACCACAGGAGGAGTTGAATTCTACGGCGATCAGATCCTTAAGGTGGTGAGCATCATTCCCAAAAAGTAAAACGGTAATCCATTGTCCGGGGCTGGAAACAGGTTAGGCTTCGAAAGCCGAGGGCCGGAGATTGCCTGTGGATTATATTACAGGGAAACACCTGCCATGAGGTTTCCCCGGCTTGGATAACCGGAATAAGGCCGCCTTAATTTTCTTTGAGGACCCATGATGATTGCCCTCCTCAAAAAAGTAGTTTCCGGCGCCTGATTTATTGTTTCTTCCAGATACCGGCCTTTTCCAGGCGTTGTATCAGCGCCTTGCGCTGCAGGTGATCGACCATGAACCTCTCTAATTCTTCCCGAAATTGTTTCTTGGTCCCAAACAAGGAATAAGCTTCCGAGATATCGACCAGTATTTGGCAGGCTTCGTCATACCCCCGCCCCGATCCGCGCTCGACCGGTTCCTTGGCCGACTCCCAGGCCTTGGAAAAGTCAGTGGACAATTTCTTCAAATAGGCTTCCCGCTTTTTCCGACGTCTGGTTTCCTCTTTTTCGCGATCCCGTTTTTGTTTCTCCAGCCGGATCAGGCGGGCCTTCTCGGCGTTTTGCCGCAATTTTCCTACGCTACGCCGGATTGCTTCCGTATCGCCCGTTTGAAGTCCGCGCCGCCATGCCGCGAACCGGTTCTTGATGGACCGTTCGGCCTGCTGTCCCTTTCCCTCCAGCAGTTGTTTCAGGATTGAATTTGCCTCATCCCGGGGTAGGGAATTGATCCACGTATCGGTTTCCTGCGGCGAAATCTCGGTTTTCAGAGAAGCGGGGCAACCCATTCCGGCACCCGCCAGCAGATCCTCGTCTACCTCGAGAAATTCGGCGAGCGCCAGCTGAGCTGCTGTCAGGTTCCCCAATCCGCTTATGGAAAGCGGCTCCATCTGATCGTCATCCGGCATTTCTACGGTCACGGCCTGCAGCCATCCGATATACAAACTGCGTAGGTCCCCGCGTAGCAACTCATCCCGCACCGGAGCCAGGATCGCCATCCAGCCGCGGCCGTCATCCATGCCGAAGCGGTCGTAGTTTTCCGACTCCTCCAAACGCCAGGTAATGATCCAATGAGTCCTGGTTTCCTTGATATCCAAAAAATGAGGTGTGACAACAGCCTTGACCGCCTCCTGACTCAGGGCATCAATGGGCAGACGCACCATGAAAATGGCCGACATCCAGTTGGCCACGTAGACATGGGCGTCAAAATAGCGCTGCATCAGCTTGTCGGGATCTCCCCGGAAATTGCCCCAGTGGTATTCGTTGGTGAAGCTGACCGGCGTGATCGTAGCCCGCGTCGAAAGCACCCGCAATTCAGCCATTTCATTTTCTTTGAGAGGCCGGTCGATAGCCAGAAATTCGTAATATTGATATTCGCTCATTTCTCCGTTCCGCCTATATCCGCCAGTAATGCGTGGGTTCCATCATCATTTCTAACACGGTTTCCAACCGATGACCCATCATACAACAGACGGATTTGGAATCAACCGGAAATTCAGAGTCGATGGCGGTGATGGTAGGTTCGCGCAATATTGGATTGCTATCGGCGGAAAAATGATTTGTAATGGTTGATAAACAGGAGCGGCTATCTTTCGGTTGCGGATGCCGATTTTATGAAATCCGGCACCTGTTCCGTCAAGCACCTGGATTATGCCCGTTCATCGGAGGCAGCCAATGACAGATCCCGGAAAAACCATCCTCAGGCCATGGGATACCCACAATCAGCAACTGGTGTCCCATGTTCATCCGTTGGACTGGCAAAATCCCAAACCCGCGTCTCGCTATAACCTGGTCGTCATCGGAGCCGGAACCGCCGGGCTGGTGTGCGCGGCCGGCGCGGCCGGTCTGGGGGCCAAGGTAGCCCTTATCGAACGCCACCTGATGGGCGGCGATTGTCTGAATGTCGGCTGTGTGCCGTCCAAGGCGCTGATTCGCGCGGCGCGCGCGGCTGCTGCCGTGCGCGATGCCGGCGATTTCGGGGTGCAGGTACCGGATGGAGTGACCATGGATTTCGGCCGGGCCATGGAACGTATGCGGCGGCTGCGGGCATCTATCGCGCCCCACGACTCGGTTCAACGTTTTCGGGATCTGGGAGTCGATGTGTTTATCGGGGAAGGGCGGTTCATCGATGAGCACACGGTTGAAGCGGCCGGCGAACGCCTGGTTTTCCGGAAAGCGGTCATCGCCACCGGCGCGCGGGCCGCTGCGCCACCCATTCACGGTTTGGATGACATTTCCTATCTGACCAACGAAACCGTCTTTTCCCTCACAGAGCTTCCCAAGCGGTTGGCGGTGATCGGCGCGGGGCCCATCGGCTGTGAAATGGCCCAGGCTTTCGCCCGCTTCGGCTCCCAAGTGCTGCTGGTGGAGACCGCGCATGGCATTCTCCCCCGGGAAGACGCCGATGCGTCCGGCATTGTTCTGGAGTCCATGCAACAAGACGGGGTGAAGCTGCTGTGCTGCGGCAAGGATCTGAGGCTGGCCAAAGCCGGGGGAGGCAGCATCCGCCTTACGGTTGAGTCTCACGGAAAAGGCTACGACGAGGTGGTGGATCAGCTCCTGGTGGCCGTGGGTCGGGCCCCGAATGTGGAAAACCTGGGGCTGGACGCGGCCGGTATCGCTTTCACCAAAAAAGGCGTGCAGGTGAATGACCGGCTGCAGACCAGCCAGCCGCATATCTACGCGGCGGGTGACATCTGCTCGCCCTATCAGTTCACCCACGCGGCTGATTTCATGGCCCGCATCGTCATCCGAAACGCCCTGTTTTTCGGCAGGTCCCGGGCAAGCGCACTGACCATCCCCTGGTGTACCTATACCGAGCCGGAGATCGCCCATGTCGGACTGTACGAAAAACAGGCGGCCGAGCAGGGTATCGCGGTGGACACCTTCACCCGCAGACTGGATGAAGTGGATCGCGCGATTCTCGAAGGCCGCACCAGCGGGTTGGCGCGCGTGCATGTGCGTAAAGGCACGGATACAATCCTCGGCGCCACGATCGTGGCCGCCAATGCCGGTGACATGATTTCGGAAATCACCCTGGCCATGACCCACAAATTGGGCCTTGGGCGAATCGCCAATACCATTCACCCCTACCCGACACAGGCGGAGGTGATCCGCCAAATCGGCGACGCGTACAACCGGTCCCGGCTGACGCCCTTTGCCAGGTCGCTGTTTTCGCGAATGATGGCGTGGCGCCGGTGATGGCGTCCCCGGTTCCCATCCAGTATTTTGACTATCACCGGCAGGCCGAGCGCGAAATTGTCGCACCCGGCCGTTGTTTCGCATGGTCCGCAGGGGCCGGATCCTCCTGCCAAACATTTTGGCGGACGGATGCCTGTCGTTGACTTGCGTGGTTTGTGTTTGCATGCGGCGTTGAACCTTCCTGTTGCGGAAAACTGATGAACAGGTGCCGAAAAACAGAACTGTGTGTACTGCTGATCTGTGCAGTGATGGCGGTCGCCGATCTGTACGCCGGTGACACGGTTTTATTCCGCGATGATTTTCAGACACTGGATGCATGGGAGCCGTTGTCTTTCAGCGGAATCGACCGGCATACGGCTTACGTCATCCAAGAGCTTGAAAAATCAAGCGTTCTGGTTGCAAAGAGCAGCAACAGCGCTTCCGCGATCGTCTGCAAGCAGACCTTCCATGTCGCGGAATTTCCGATCATCCGTTGGCGTTGGAAGGTCGATAACGTGTATGCCAGGGGAGATTACAGGTCAAAGTCGGGGGACGATTACCCTATCCGGGTGTATGTCCTTTTCGAGTTCGACCCCGAAACCGCCGGGGTCGGGATGAGGTTGAAGTACGGCATCATCAAGTCTCTGTATGGCCGCTATCCGCCGCAAAACTCCCTGAACTATATCTGGGCCAATCGGCCCGAAGAGACAGAGCCGGTGACCAGTCCTTTCACGGATCGCTCCATCATGATTCCCCTGCAGCAAGGGCCGCAAAATGTCGGCCGGTGGATACAGGAAACCGTAAATGTCCTGGAGGATTTCAGGCGTTTCTTCGGTGTCGATCCTCCACCCCGGGCTACGTTGGCCATTATGAATGATTCAGATAACACAGGGGAAACCGCGACTTCCTATATCGAGTTCATCGAAGTGCTGAAAACAGCGGAATCGCATGAGAACCGGTAATGTAGAACTTTTCAGCGGCTATGCGGTACCGTACACGCAGGCCGTCGGTTTGTGATCCGTCCCAAAACCGATGTGGTCGGGAGACAAATGTTATGGTTAGAATTATCTGCTAAGTTATCCGCGCGTTTGGATTTGCGATTTTTTGCCGGGAATTTCCGCTGAAAAATCCAGGAGAAAACACGAGATGGAACCGGAAAGGATGACCGCCACATTCAGGGAGGCCCTTGCATTCTGGACCAAGCTGGGCTTTATCCGTTTCGGCGGCCCGGCCGGCCAGATCGCCATCATGCATCAGCTTGTTTTTTCCCCATTTTCGCCGGAGCGCCCTTCATCGAGGCCATGGCCGGAAACCATCAACTGCAAGCTGCGCTGACCGGTGTGACCGCCGCCGTGGTCGGCGTGGTGCTCAATCTGGCGGTCTGGTTCGGATACACGGTCGAGATAGAGCGCGTTAACAGGTTGGGCAAGGAAACGGAATGAGTTTCTGTACAGATCACATTTTTCATTTTCCGTGATATGAGGCTGTTAAGGAATGTTACCGCCACAGATTCCCCTTGCAGGTATTACAATGACCTCCTCTCTGATGGCTTGCTATGCTTGGTGGAGACTATCCGGGGTTACATTCGCATCAGACCGTCCAGCCTGCGGGTAATTTCCTGACCCAGCACCTTGGCATGTTCCCAGACTTCTATCTGATCTTCCACATTACTGAATTTTTCAGCAGTGATCTCGGTGTCATCGCCAAAAATCCAAGGCAGGGCACTCATCGGACAGGTTTGCCCGAAGCCGCAAACCATGCATTCCGGATTGCCGGTCACTTTCAGCTGCCCGAGCACATTCATTCCCTCCAGAGTCAAGGCATGGGCGATCTGATTGCTGGCCTCCTCCAGACCGGGGGCGCCACGCCCGATACCCGTAGTCACTACTACCGCCAGC
>CAZTKB010000232.1:0-5549 GCA_964614125.1 uncultured Desulfobacterales bacterium
ATCCATGGCCGCCCCATATTGGGAAAATGTTGTTTCGATTGCCATTTCAGGTTGCTTTGCATCATTTGTTGCATCCGGTTTTTCGAGACCGGCCGGCTGATCCCAGTTATCAATCCGGAATCCAATCCCGTCATGGGAAATATCTCTATGAACTGTTTTTCGGGCCGTATATCGAGAAGAAGGTGGGTATCCCGGGATCCAGGCTACACATGGAATGGTGGCTGAAGCCGCCCCGGGATTTCAGCCGCGCGGACTGGCCCAATGATGAAAGCCGGATTCGGCCCAAAACAGGCCGATTTGCCGAAATTGGAATGTTGATCCGGAAAATTTTTCTTCCGGGACGGTCTCGCGTACTGGTTTCACCGGATGGGGTACAGGCGATTCCCGAAGCAATGGCAGCCCATTTCCAAAAAACAGGGGGTACTGTTCGGACGAATACTTCGCTCACCGGGATTGTCCTTTCCAGGGACCGTGTCACCCATGTGGTGACGGAATCCGGCGAAACATTACCCTGTGACGCACTGATATGGACAGCCCCTCTATATGAGTTGGCCCGGTTGCTGCGGGTTCCAGAACCGGATCTGACCTACGTTTCGATTGTGCTGGCGTTTATGTGGCTTCGGGGGAAGGCCCACCGAAACAATTATTTGTATATTTATTATGGTGACTCGGATATCCTGTTCAACCGGGCCTATTTTCCTGCCGCTGTTTCAATGGATTTTGTGCCCCCTGGAACAGACGGGGTTTGCCTGGAGATCACCCCTCGCTCTGATTTCGATCAGGCGGATGAAGCTCGACTCCGGAAGCGGTTGCTGCAGGATATGGAAAAAGCGGGCATCTGCTTGGCTTCGGATGTAATCGATATCCTGTTGGTAGATATCCCCGACGCATATCCACTGTATACGCTGGAATACAGCCAAGTTCTGAAAGATTTTATGGGCCGGGTGGGAAGGATACCAAACCTGCATGTCTGTGGGCGAACGGGAGGCTTTTATAATGCCTTGACAGACAGTACGGTCAAATCCGCTTTGGATACGGCAGTAAAAGTCCTGGGACATCCACGCCCCTATTCCATGGCCGGGGGTTCCGGAAAGGCCCCTGGTACCTATAACAGAGGGAACACTCCCAGAGGATCTGCAGAATGAAAATATTGTTGGTACAATCCTATACCAAAGACCTACAGCCGGTATTTCCCGTAGGGCTAGCGCGGCTGGCAGGTGTGATCCATCGGGACCATGATCTGATGGTATTCGATCCCAATATGGAACCCCGGTGGAAGCTTGAGCTTAAGGATAGGCTGATCCGATTTCAGCCTGACCTGGTGGGTATCTCGCTTCGAAATGTCGATTCTGTCGATTATCTGGCCCGCGATAATTTTTACCCTGATTTTGCCGACACAGTTAAACAGATCCGATTACTTCGACCGGATGCCCGAATCGTTGTCGGTGGCAGCGGATTTTCCCTGTTTGCCGAAGAAATCATGCAGGATCAGCCGGATATCGATGTCGGGGTATTTCTGGAGGCGGAAGACAGTTTTCCGGAATTGTTGCGCCATATTGACGAGCCTGAGAGGGTCAAAGGCATTTACTACCGCCGAAATGGTTCTCCAATGTTTACCGGCAACAGGCCTCCACCTGATTTCGCTCGACTTCCCTTGCCTGCTTATGGTTTGTTTGATTTGCCCCGGTATGTTTCGCGAACAATCGGTATCGGCGTGGAAAGCAAACGGGGATGTGGGTTGAGGTGCGGATATTGTCCATATCCTTTTTTAAATGGCAGGCGGGTCCGTCTCAAACCGCCCGAGACCGTTGTAGACGAGATAGAATGGCTGGTATCAAAATATGGAATTGACCATTTTGCTTTTGTCGATTCGATATTCAATGTTCCTCTGGAACATAGTCTCGATGTATGTAATGAAATCTTATCCCGAAACCTCAAAATCCGCTGGTCTTCTTGGACGAATGAGAAATTCTTCTCGGAAGAATACGCCCGGTTGGCGATGAAGTCCGGTTGTGTCGCTTTCCCGTTTTCAACGGATGCATTGACGGATACGAGCCTCACTTTGTTGCGTAAAAACTTTACTCATGCCGATATCGTCAATACGGTTGAAATTGCCCGTAAAATCAGTGGTATTCATGTTGGATTTAATTTTTTCCTGAACCCGCCCGGATCCACGCCGGCCACGTTTTTGGAAACCCTATGGTTTATCATACGGGCCAAAATCGTTCTCGGGAAAAAAATGAGGCGGATATTTCTGTTCAACCGCATTCGTATCGAACCACATACCGCTATGCATGAACGGGCCTTGGCGGAGGGGCTTGTCCAACCGGGAGAAAGTTTACTGAAGCCGGTATACTATACCCATCCATCGACCCGATGGATTGAATCCGCCTATGACTTTTTGATGTTTCCATTTGTTCTGATGGTCCGGGTACGCCGGGCCATACGGAACAAATGGAAAAAGAAATGATGGATGATGGGGATTCGGCTGGTTATCCTGAAAGATTGGTTGCTGTGGATGTACTGGCATCCGTTTCGGAAGCTCATGCAATGGGTACCGTACCGGTTGGCGTATGGAGTGGGAAAACTGGTCGGGAAAATGTGGTTTCGGATTTCCGGCCGTAAACGGCGGGAATTAGTCGATGCCTGCAGAAGACTGTGTCCTTCCGTAAGCCATATTCATATCGATGAGGTTGTCAAAAGATCCTGTATCAACCGATGGCTGGATGAAATCGATATGATGCGGTATCCGATCATGGATTCTTCGCATATCGATCGATATGTCCGTTGTATGTCCCTCGAAATATTGGATAGAGCGCTTGTCCGGGGGAGGGGGGTTATTCTGCTGTTTGCCCACTTCGGTTCCAATCAGATGGTCATGCCGGCAATCGGCTATCATGGATACCGGATGTGCCAGATGAGCGCGCCGCCCACGGTGTGGACCGAAAAGATGCCGGACAGGCGGTTCAGCGCGATGGAAAAGGCCTCTTTGAAATACCGGTGGAATCAGGAAACATCTCTTCCGGTGACCCATATCAATATTTTCGGTACGCTTCGTGGGGCAGTGTCCTGCCTGAAAAATGGACATATTTTGGGGATTGCGATTGACGGTGGTGGAGGCAAAGAGCGCCTGCCGGTGGAACTGGTCGGAAAACCGGCATTGCTGTCTACCGGCCCTGCCACTCTGGCGATCCGTACCGGTTCAACGATTCTACCCGTATTCATGGTCCGTGATGAAACTGGCCTGAACCACATGTCCATTCATTCCGAACTGCGGGTGCCGGAGGGGAAATCCGAGCCGGCAGCCGTCCGGCACATCACGCAGGCTTTTGCTGATCTGATGACAGAATATATCCGGCGGTATCCGGATCATTATCTTCACTTCCCGGCGCTTCGGCAATGGATGACCCGCTATGGTGACCCGCCGTTGTTTGTGGAGAAGGATTGATTTCATGGCCTCGATTGTATTGATTGCTCCCACCCCCCCGGATATCAGCGCCTTTGGTGTCCGCAGCCTTTCGGCGTATCTTCGCCGATCCGGGCATACCACTCGGCTGATATTTATTCCGGGGAGCGCCGGGCTCCTGACAGCGGACGGAAGTTATGTGTACCAGTATGGTCCCGATGTAATCGAACAACTGGCCGACCTGTGCCGTGGTTTTGACCTGATCGGGGTTTCCTTCATGACCTATTATCTGGATCGGGCGGTTCAGATAACCCGCGAACTGAAGGGAAAACTCCGGGTTCCTGTCATATGGGGAGGGATCCATGCAACCTGTAAGCCCGAGGAGTCGTTGGCGCATGCGGACATGGTGTGTGTCGGAGAGGGAGAAATCCCGCTGCTATCCCTTCTGGACAACCAATCGGATATTCCCGGAATATGGAAAAGAAAACCGGATGGGGAATGGGCAGCCGGTGGTGTGAGCGACCTTGTCCAAGATCTGGATGGTATTCCCTTCTGTGATTTTTCCAACAGCGATCACTATATGTATGTCCCGGAACGGAAACGCATTCTTCCGATGACCGACGATCTAATGAAGCAGGCCCTTCCGCTTCTTTCCTATCACGGCAACCGGCTTCTCCGAGGCTTTCGGATTATGGCGGATCGAGGGTGCCCCCACCACTGCGGTTACTGTAACGTCCCATCCATCAAAGATCTGTACAGGAAAACAGGCCAGCACTATTTTCGAAGCAGAAGCGTATCCCACGTCATTCGGGAATTACAACAGATCCGGTCGCGGTTTCCGTTTGTCGAGGCGGTCCAGTTTTTTGATGACACGTTTTTCGCCAGGCCGATTCACTGGCTGCAGGAGTTCAGCGAGCTATATCCGAAAAAGATCGGGCTTCCGTTTTACTGCCAGGCAAGTCCAACCACCCTTCGCCGGGATAAACTGGAACTTCTGGTGAATGCCGGCTTGGTGTATGTGGAGATGGGGATTCAGACCGGAAGCGATACCATCCGCTCGATCTACAATCGGAGTGAAACTTCGGAGCAGATCCTCCATGCCGCTGAAATGATCCATTCCTTCATACCCAGGTTGCTTCCCCCTGATTTTCATGTGATTATCGACAGCCCCTGGGAGACTTCCTCCGATCTGATGGATACGGTCCGGCTTTTGTACCGGATTCCCAAGCCGTATGGCTTGGCCATATCCAGTCTGGTTTTTTTCCCGGAAACGGAGTTGTACCGGAAGGCAGTGGCAGACGGATTTGTTCAGGATCAATTGAAGGATATCGCTCGCAAACCATTTTATATCGCACCACAGAAAACCTATCCCCATTTTTTGCTGTATCTGATGACGTTCCGGCATATCCCTTCCCGTCTGATCCGATATCTGATGCAGGATCGATGGATCCGTTTTGCCGAAAAGCGGGATTTGGCATGGGCTTACAAAGTTCTGTATGCTGCCGGTGAAGTTTTCCGATTGGCAGACAAGGGATGGACGGCATTGCGGCAGGGTGATTTCGGGCGGATCACGTCCTATTTCCGAAAATTGCGCATTCACGACCCGGTTGTGGGAGGAAGAAAGGCCTGAATGATCGTCACTCTGATTTCACCGTATCCGGATATCACCTCGTTTGGTATCCGGGGAATTTCTTCGTTTTTGCGAAACAACGATGTCCAAACCCGGATTGTCTTTCTTCCTGATCCATTGGGAGACGATCTGAAAGAAGGAGTCCAACGTTACCCGGCAGAAGTTCTGGAGGAGCTTGCCCGATTGGTTTCGGATTCGGATCTGATCGGTATTGGATTGATGACCAATTATCTGGATAATGCCATACAGATTACCCGCCATCTCCGGCAAACGATACATGTCCCCATCCTGTGGGGCGGTGTGCATGCCACCATACGGCCCGAAGAGTGTATTGAATTCGCTGACCTGGTGTGTGTAGGGGAGGGCGAGGAGGCGGTTCTGGATATCGTCCGGCAGTTGGAGGGCAATAAATCCCTGAGTAAGATACCGAATATCTGGTCGAAAAAAAACACCACCGTTATTCGGAATGCTCCCCGGCCGTTGACCCGGAACCTGGATGATTTCCCAATTCCG
>CAZTKB010000233.1:0-5496 GCA_964614125.1 uncultured Desulfobacterales bacterium
AGTGACGAAGGATGCAGCGCAACGCAGCATCCGGACTTTTTACGAAGCCATCAATCATGAAATGCACACACAAACAACCACAGGAGGTCAGAACATGAAACAAAAAAATTGGTTTATCAAAACCCTGGTATTTTCTTTGGCAGGATTGATGATCGCGGGGACACTGGTATTCGCGGGACAGGGCAAAGGCCCCGGAGGCGGAAAAATGCCGGCCGATTGCCCGATGTCAGGTGCTTCGACGAATGTGACGCCGGAGCAGGTCCAGAAGTTGAATGCGGAACGAACCGCGTTTTTGGCGGCCACTCAGGATCTGAGACAGCAGATTCAGGAAAAGGAAGCCGCTTTGACAGCGGAAATGACGAAAAAAAGCCCGGATCTGGCGACAGCCACCGCCATCCAAAAGGAAATTTCCGCGCTGGAAGCCGCTTTTGATGAGAAACGGATCGCTCACATGATTGAAATGAAAAAAATAGATCCCTACGCCGGAGCCGGTATGATGGGAATGCGCAACCGAATGAGCGGAAAACATGGTCGGGGCCAGTTCATGGGCATGGAAAGACTGATGAACATGAGCCAGCCCGCCGCGGAAACCACTCCGGAAGCCACCAACTGATCCACCCTTCCCCGTTTTTTTCCTCCCTCTGAGCACCGGGCGGCCGGCAGATCCGGCCGCCCTCCTTTTTCATCAGGTTTCATATTTGAAAGAAAGTTTGACCCGGGTCCGATACGCCACCACCTTGCCGTTTTCCACCTTCATGTCCATCATGGACACCTCGGCGATCCGAAGCTCCCGCAGGCTTTTGGAGGCGGTCTCCACCGCTTTCTTGGCCGCATCTTCCCAGGACAGTTCACTGGTTCCCACCAATTCAATCACCTTGTATACGCTTTCGGCCATAACATCCTCCTTTCTTGGGGGTTTTTCAGCGCCCCTTCTCCGGCCGGTCCGGTGAAGAGGCATGAGTTACCGGTGTTGTATGATCCGTACCATATCATCTCCGACCATTTGGGTGGTGGAATTCCCACCGATGTCTTTCGTCCGAACACGCCGGTCTGCCAATTGCCGAACGACGGATCGTTTCAGATGGTCGGCTGTTTCTTCCTCGCCCAGGAATTCCAGCATCATCCCGGCGGTCAGAATCGCGGCGATCGGGTTGGCGATCCCTTTTCCCGCGATATCCGGCGCAGATCCATGTACCGGATCAAACAGCCCGGGAACCGAGTCATCTTCCGGATGAAAGCTGCCTCCCGGAGCCAACCCCATTCCACCGGTGATCCCGGCAGTCAGATCCGACAGGATATCGGCAAACAGGTTGGATGCCACGATGATATCATAGGTTCCTGGATTTCGAACCGCCTCCATACAAGCCGCATCGATAAGCCGGGACTCGTGCTGCAATTCCGGATACTCTTGGCTGATTTCCCGGAAAATCGTATCCCACAACACCATGCCATATCGTTGGGCATTGGATTTGGTGATGGAAGTCACTTTTTTTCGTCCATATCGTCTGGCATATGAAAATGCGAAACGGATGATCCTCTCGATGCCATGGCGGGAAAAAACGCTGCTCTGCACCGCCAGCCGGTGATCATGCAAACCGACGATCCCGCCGATGTTGGAATATTCCCCTTCCGTGTTTTCCCGAATGACCACCACATCGATGTCCCCGGGATTCATCCCGGCCAAAACAGAAGATACGCCTTCAACCAGGCGGACCGGCCGCAACCCGGCATACAGGTCAAACCCCATTTTGATCGGCAACAGCAAGCCGTGCAGGGTGACATCATCCGGAACCCGGGGATCGCCCACGGCTCCCAGATAAACGGCTCGAAAATCCCGAAGGAGATCCAAACCGTTGGAGGGCATCATCGCCCCTTCGGCCAGGTAGCGTTCGCTGCCCCAGGAAAACCAGGAGAAATCAAATCGAAGCCCTCCATGGATTTCCGCCAAGGCCTGCAAGCATTTGACACCTTCGGATACCACTTCTTTTCCGATTCCATCCCCGGGAATCACGGCAATGGGGATCACCTTCATCCGGTCTTCCTTTCACGCCCGGGCGAGGGCCTTTCTTTTTCTGACAACCTGGAACACACCGATCAGGGCTAACAACGCCAGGCCGACCACATCCGTGATCATGCCGGGCTTGATCAGGGAAATAGCTGCGGCAAACAGGATGACCCGGTCGATTCGGCTGCAATGATACAGGAAATATCCCTGGATCGATCCGGACAAGGCCATGCAGCCGATGACTCCGGTGATGACCGACAGGGTGATTTCCACTGCCGTTCCGATCAGGACCATGGCCGACCCGAACACAAACATGTAGGGAATCAGGAAACCGGCGATGGCAAACCGCATTCCCTGCCATCCCACATCCCATGCCTTGGCATTGGCAATGGCCGCCGCGGAAAAGGAGGCCAGGGCTACCGGCGGGGTGAGCGCGGACAGGCAGGCAAAATAAAAAATAAACAGGTGCGCGGCGATAGGCGCCACCTCTAGCTGGATCAGCGCCGGTGCCAGAACCGAAGCGGAAATCGCATACGCGGCGGTGGTCGGCATGCCCATCCCCAGGATGATGGCGATCAGCATGGTGAAAATCAGCGCTATGATCAGACTTCCGCCCGAATAATTGATAATGATCATGGCGAATTTCATGCCGAGCCCGGTCTGGGTCAATACACCGACAATGATTCCGGCCGCGGCACAGGTGGCCGCGATTTCAATGGAGCCCCGTGCCCCCTGCGCCAGCGTGTCGAGAATCTTTTTGAATCCCATACGGGTGGTTTTTCGAACCCAACTCACCGCAATCAGCGTAATAATCGCGTACATGGCGGACCGGTACGGCGAATACATCAGAACCATGAGGCAGAACAGCAAAACCACGATGGGAATCAGCAAATATCCCTGCTCTTTCATCAACCGGGAAAACACGGGCAATTCGCTGCGATCCACCCCTTTGAGCCCCTCGGAAGCGGCATAGAAATCGATCATGAAGTATGCGGCCGTATAATACAACACCGCCG
The DNA here is from genome assembly GCA_964614125.1 of uncultured Desulfobacterales bacterium. Classification (GTDB taxonomy): domain Bacteria; phylum Desulfobacterota; class Desulfobacteria; order Desulfobacterales; family Desulfatirhabdiaceae; genus UBA4064. Next base: position 3,022 of record CAZTKB010000233.1, read on the forward strand.
GGATGATGGCTGACAATGCGACCGTCGAATAGGGAATCGCCAGAATTTCGGCCATGAGAAAGGCGCCGGCCCCCATCACGGGCGGAACGATCTGTCCTCCGGTGGAATTCATGGCCTCCACCGCACCGGCGATCGAGGGACGAAATCCGCTGGCTTTCATCAACGGAATGTTGAACACTCCGTCCACCACGACATTGGCCACCGACGACCCGGAAGAGGTCCCGATCAAGGCGCTGGAAACAATGGACACCTTGGCCGGACCTCCGCGGTATCCGCCGGCAATCGAGCGAGCGAAATCCACAAAAAACTTTCCAGCCCCGGAAGCTTCCACAAACGCGCCGAAGAGCACGAACAGAAAAATATAATGGGCGGAAGCCAGAATCGGGAGGCTCAAAATCCCTTCGAGACTGAACAGATAGGTGATCAACCGGTAAAAGGAATACCCTTTGTGGTAAAACAACCCCGGCATGTAGTTGCCAAAGAGCCCATACAGGATGAACAGGCCGGAAAGAATGGCCAGCGGTGGTCCGGTGGTCCGGCGGGTCATTTCAAAAATTCCAATGACAAAACACAGGGAAAACCAGAAATCCAGAGCCGTGGGCACCACCCCCACCCGGTTGATCCAGTCTTCGAAATCAGAAAAAATGTAGATAGCCGGAGCAATGAGGAGAAGCATGAAAAGATAATCCAGCCACTCCACTTTTTCCCGGGATGCCTTTTTCCACCCCGGCAGCCATGCATAGATCAAAACCCCGGCGAACACCACATGCATGGTTCGAAAATACCAGGGATCGATGGCGCGGATTGTCAGGACATAGATATGAAAAAGGCTCATGGCCAGGCAGATGATATAAAAGATGTGTTTCCAGACGCCTTTCAGATTCCGCCCCCCGGAAACCTCGATATCCTTGATCTTCATGGCTTCCAGTTTTTTTTCGACTTCTTTGATATCCACAACCTGCGCATCCGTCATGACAGCATCTCCTGGTTGAGAAGTCAGCCGGCAGCCCAAAACATGGAACCACCGGCACCATTTCGGAATTTATTTCATGATCAGTTTTTCCGGAATTTTGATCCCCTTTTCCTGATAGTATTTGACCGCGCCGGGGTGAAGCGGAATGGGGCTGGTCACGATGGCATCGGGTTTCGTCTCTTTGGCCGAGTTGTGGGCCGCAATCAGAATATCCACATTATCAAAAGTCGCCTTGACCACCTCATATACGAAATCATCCGGTGTATCTTTATGGACGGTCATAAAATTCCATATGGAAATGGTTTCGATATCCTGATCCTTGTTGGACTTATAGGTTCCCTTTGGAATGACGCCGGTTGCAAATAAGGGATATTGTGCGATGAACTTATCGGCTTCAGATTTGCTGATGGGAATCAGATTGACATCATGGGTCGTTTCGATTTCCGTGATGGTCACCCAGGGCAACCCTACCGCCTGGCTGTTCGCATCCAGCATCCCGTCTTTTAACTGGGAGTTCAAATCGGCCGAAGAGGCGTTCACGATCCGGCCCGGTTTGACACCGGCGGCTTCCAGAATTTTGGGCCAATACGTCGCAGGGGTTCCTCCCGTCGGTCCGACTCCGACACTTTTCCCTTCCAGATCCTTCAGGGTTTTGATCCCTTTTTTGGCTTCGGCATACATCTGGAACCACGTGGCATACATCGGGAAGATGACCCTCACGTTCTGATGTTTTTTCCCTTTGGCCCACCCTTCCCCGGTCCATCCTTCCCAGACCGGCGCGGATGTCACCATGCCGAAATCCAGATTCTTGACTTCCACCAACTGGGTGTTGTGTACCGGCCCCCCGGTAACCTCGACATTCCCCTGAACGCCCATCTTTTCATGCAGAAGCTTGGCAAATCCTCCTGCCCAGATATAGTAGGTGCCACCCACGGGCGCCGCTCCAATGGTGACCCCTTTGGGCCAATTGGCCTTGTCCTGAGCCATGGAACCGGAAACCCACCCCATGAAAACGATCAGTACCACAAACACCAGCATCTTGATTTTCATCATTTCCTCCTATTGTGACGGTGATGGATGATGTGTTTGTCTGCCCATTTTGCCTGTTGCCCATTCTGTTGGAAAATATATGGAATTCAGAAAATATGAAAAAATTATTTTTTCATTATCTTTCCCATAGCCTGTTCTGAGAATTCTGTCAAATTGGATATTCGAAAGACACACGGACCCCTCAAGGTACCCGCGGAAATCGGGTTTTCAAGGGGATCTGCAATGGACACAGGCGTTTTCCTTTTTACCCCCCACCCTGACCCTCCCCCGCAAGGGGGGAGGGAATTTAATCAGGGGGTTAGCTATGAGCCAAAATACAGACCCTCCCCCGCAAGGGGCTGACAACAACCCACACATACGCCCATGGTGTTGGGGGAGGGTCAGGGTGGGGGAGAGCCAGGACCTCCAATTTTTCCCTCCCCCCTGGTGGGGGAGGGCAGGGTGGGGGGGAA
>CAZTKB010000234.1:0-5379 GCA_964614125.1 uncultured Desulfobacterales bacterium
AGCCATTTACCGCCCTGGAACTGATCGAGAAAATTCGAAACGTGCTGAAGGAACAATGACAAGTCCGCGCGATCCGAATTACCTAAACCCGGCACCCGATGCCTGATAATCACTTTCTCGGAAACGATACTTGTTGAGGCGTCCTCCCCGCCTTTTCTGTTGACTTCTTTCCCAAGACTGAATACAAAAATATGACCTTTTTCCGTCTCCGGTCTGGTTATCCACCTCTTTCTCCGTCCGGAAGGAACTATCTCTGTTGATTCTTTCGGTCCGCATTCTCGTCATGCTCCTGGTGGCAGGCCCTGTCTTCGCGCAGCCACCCTCTCCCGAAACCGGCATTCGGTTGATGGAAACGGTTCGGCTGACTGTCGCCAACCAGCCGGATATCCTTCTGCAGGAACAACAGGTTGAGATCCAGCAAGGGTTCCTGGAAACCGAGACCGGCAAATTCGACATCAACCTGGGTCTCCAGGCCAGCCACGAACGGGATGACGCACCCCTGGCAGCCACCGAGCAGCAAATCGTCCGGGACAGCAGCCTGCTCACCGAAACCACGGCCTACCGCGCCTATCTGCAGAAGCTGTTTCGAACCGGCGTCACCATCACCCCCAGCGTGCAGAATACAATAACGGACTACTCGCCCTCGTCCTATGACCCAACCGCCACCGGCCGCGTTGATTTCCTGATCACCGTCCCGCTGCAACGAGGACTGGGCGTCGAAGCCACCGGAGCCGGCGAAACCGCCGCCCGCCTGCTTCACGAAGCCAGCATTCTGCAACTCCGCCAGACCGTAGCACTTGCCGTATACAGCACGGTACTTTCCTATTGGAACTACCTGGCGACCCGGGAAACCCTGGACACCTTAGAAGATTCCGAGGAGCGGGCACGTACCATCCTCAACCAGGTTCAGAAACTCGTGGCCGGGGACGAAGTACCTGCCGGAGACTTGGAACAGCTTCGCGCCAATTTGGAAAACAAAACCGGCAACCGGATTGCGACGGAACTGCAACTCCTCCAGGCCCAGCAAAGCCTGGGCCTGGCCATGGGAATCCCTTTCGGCGATTTCCGCTCCCTGCCCCTGCCGGCAGATCCCTTCCCGGATTTTGACATGGCGTCGGTCGAAAAGATGGAGGCCTCTTCCGACCGGTTGCTCCAAACGTCTCTGTCCAACCGCGGCGACTATCTGGCGGCCGAAAAAATTCGTGAGTCAGCCAACGTACAGGTTACCGCGGCCCGGAACGCCCTGAAATATCAGTTGGATCTGTCCTTGAATCTGGGATACCAGGGATTGGAGGAAGACCGCGGCCTTCGACCGGTATTCACCCCCCTGTACCGCAACGTGCCCGGGGCGAGCGCCTCCGTGCTGCTCCAATTTTTGTTTCCGTTGGAAAACCGTGCCGCCCGGGGAGCTCTACGACAGAGCAGCGCATCTCTCCAGCAAACGGGTATTCAAATGGATGATCTGATCCGAAAAATCCAGTCGGGCGTGCATGTCGCCTTACATGCCCTGAAGAGCAGCGCACTACAGCTTCAACGCGCCCGAGAAGCGATATCGTCCTATCGGCTGGCGGTTCAGAATGAACGGGACAAATTTGCCTTGGGCACGGCCACGCTTCTGGACATCGTCAACATGGAAGACAAACTGACGTCGGCATTGCTCTCCAAAGTCAGCGCCCACGCCGCCTACGCCGCAGCCATCGTGGAACTGCGGCTCCAGACCGGGACACTGGTCTCCGGGAACCAGGATTTTTACACGGTCAATGAATCGGAACTTCGGGAGATCGGAGGCACCGAAGACCGATGAAAGGATCCCCATGACGGACAATCCGCTGTTTCGCAAGGTGGCGCTGGATCGCCTGTCGTCCCCCGAGCAGCTCGACCAGCTCATGCAGGTCACCAACCCCAAGGGCTGGATCGCCTTGGCTGCCCTGGGCGCCCTGATCGTCGCGGCACTCGTGTGGGGAATCGCCGGCAGCATCCCCGAGAAGGTCTTCGGGCAGGGCATTTTGATTAAAAGCGGCGGGATCCGGGAGATTTCCGCAGTCAGTTCCGGCCAGATCACCACGATCAACGTGCAGGAAACCGAAGTGGTCCGAGCCGGTCAGATCGTGGCCCGGATATCCCAACCAGCCCTTTTGGAAAAGATTCGGGATGCCAGGTCCCGCGTATCCGAGCTCGAGGCAAAATTCCGCACCACCCGGGAGTTCAGTGCCCGGGACATTGAGCTTCAGACTCAGATCATGGAAAAACAGCGCCGGAATCTCCAGGAAACCAACCGGGATCTGACCAAACAGTTGAGCTGGTTGCTGGAACGGGCCAAAAGTCAGGAAGAACTGCTCTCCAAGGGTTTGATCACCAAGCAAACACTGCAGCAGACACTGGCGGCCATTGATTCCAACCAGGAACAAACAGCCAAAAACTGGACTCAGATCCACCAAATCGATTTACAGGAAGCCGAGATCAAAAATCAGCGGCAACAGGAAGTTATCGCGGCCCGCAACGATCTGGAAGCTGCGCAGCGCCAGTACGAGGCCCTACAATATCAGCAGGAGATCGATTCCCGGGTGATGAGCCCCTATTCCGGCACCGTCGTGGAACTGGTCCGGAACCCCGGAGCCTCGGTGACTGCCGGCACCCCGATCATGAGCCTGGAGCTTTCCGGGGATGAGGTAGGTGACTTGGTGGCCTTGGTCTATCTGTCTGCCGGAGACGGGAAAAAGATCTCCCGCGGCATGGCGATCCAGATTTCCCCATCCACGGTGAAACAGGAGGAATACGGCTTCATCCGCGGACTGGTCGTCAGCATCGGCGATTATCCGGTGAGCAGTGCCGCCATGCAAAGCGTTCTGGGAAACCAGGACCTGGTCAGAAAGTTATCCGAAGGCGGAGCGCCCATCGGCCTGTACGCAGAGCTTCTTCCGGATCCGAGCACCCCCAGCGGCTACCTGTGGTCCTCTTCCAAAGGGCCGCCCCACAAAATACACCAGGGTACCCTTTGCTACGCCAGCATTGTCACGCGGGAACAGCCTCCGATCAGTCTGGCCATACCCCTGATCAAGAAATACCTGTTGGGCGTCGGACAGGAGCGACCCGGATGAGCCCAGAGCCTGCCATGGAAGCCCCCCGCCCCCGGTGGACGTCGAAACGGGTGAAAACCCCCACCGTTATCCAGATGGAAGCGGTGGAGTGCGGCGCCGCAGCGTTGGCCATGGTGCTGGCCTACCACGGCCGAATCGTGCCATTGGAAAAACTGCGCGTGGAATGCGGTGTCTCTCGGGACGGCAGCAAGGCGGGCAATATTGTCCGGGCAGCCCGGAAATACGGATTTGTCGCCAAAGGATACCGCAAGGAACCCGAACAGCTGAACGAGCTTTTGCTGCCCATGATCCTGTTCTGGAACTTCAACCATTTCATCGTACTGGAAGGGATCCGGAAAAACAAAGTCTATATCAACGACCCCGCCTCCGGGCCGCGGGTGGTCAGCCGGGAAGAACTGGATCAGTCCTTCACCGGTGTGGTGTTGGTATTCGAACCCGGACCGGATTTCCAGCCGGGTGGGAAAAAACGCAGTCTCTTCCGGTCCCTGTCTGAACGTCTGGAAGGTTCTCGAACCGCCCTGAATTATGTCATCCTCGCAGGCCTCTTTCTGGTAATTCCGGGACTGGTGATCCCGATTTTCTCCAAGATCTTTGTCGACAACATCCTTGTCGGGCGCATGGAGTACTGGATCAAGCCCCTGCTTCTAGGCATGGGGCTGACCGTAATCCTGAGAGGGCTGCTCACCTGGCTTCAGCAATATGCCCTGGTACGGATGCAGACCAAGATGGCCCTGACCAGTTCCGCCCGGTTTTTCCGGCATGTCTTCATGCTTCCCATCGAGTTCTTCACCCAGCGATATGGAGGTGAGATCGGGTTTCGGGTACAGCTCAACGACAAAGTTGCAGACCTGCTCTCCGGCCAGATGGCGACCAACCTCCTCAACATCGCCATGGTCGTGTTTTACGCGGCGCTGATGTTTCTCTTCGATATCCAGCTCACCCTGGTGGCGGTGGGGGCCGCCGTCCTGAACCTGCTGGCCCTTCGCCTGGTGTCCCGCCGCCGGGTGGATCTGAATCAACGGCTGCTGCAGGAGCAGGGGAAACTGGTCGGCACATCCATGAGCGGTCTGCAGATGATGGAAACCCTCAAGGCGACCGGGTCGGAATCCGACTTCTACGCCCGGTGGTCTGGTTACCAGGCCAAGCTGATCAACGCCCAGCGGGAGTTCGGGATGTCCACGCAACTGCTTTCCGTGGTTCCCCCCTTTCTGTCCACCCTGACGAACGTGGTGATCCTGGGAGTGGGTGGGCTTCGCGTGATGGACGGGCATTTGAGCATGGGCGATCTGGTGGCGTTTCAAAGCCTGACCGTCAGCTTCATCACGCCGGTCAGCGGACTGGTGGATCTGGGAAGCCGTCTGCAGGAGGCGCAGGGGGATATGAACCGGCTGGACGACGTTCTGCAAAACCCCGTGGACCGGCGCTTTCAGCAGCCGCAGGCTCCGGAAGAACCTGGCATGAACACCCCCAAACTGGCGGGCCATATTGAATTCCGGGAAGTAACCTTCGGATACAGTCGCCTGGATCCGCCGCTGATATCCGGTTTCTCGCTGAGATTGAAACCCGGCATGCGGGTGGCCCTCGTCGGCGGATCCGGTTCCGGGAAATCCACCATCGCGCGATTGTTAACCGGCCTCTACGACCCCTGGGAAGGGGAGATCCTGTTTGACGGCAAGCCGCGGGAAGCAATCCCGCCGGAGATTTGGAGCAATTCCGTGGCCATGGTGGACCAGGACATCTTTCTGTTCGAAGGCCGCATCCGAGACAACCTCACGCTGTGGGACACCACCGTACCGGATGCGGAAATGGTCCAGGCCGCTCGGGACGCGTGCATTCACTACGATATCGCCGTGAGACCGGACGGCTATGACAGCCGGGTCGGGGAAGGCGGAAGCAATTTCAGCGGAGGGCAGCGCCAGCGGCTGGAAATCGCCCGTGCCCTGGCCGGCAATCCAACGGTTCTGGTTCTGGACGAGGCTACCAGCGCGCTGGACCCGACGACGGAAAAACGGATTGACGATCATCTCCGGCGCCGGGGCCCCACCTGTCTCATCGTGGCCCACCGGCTAAGCACGATCCGGGACTGCGATGAAATCATCGTGCTGGAAAAAGGAAAAGTCGTCCAGCGGGGCACCCACGATGAATTGCGGGGCGTGGACGGTGAATACGCCCGCCTGATTCAGGCGGAGTGAGGTCGACTTGTCGGAAACCACCGAAAAAAAATTAACTGGACCGGCGCATGGATTCCCGGGCCAAGACCTCAAAATAGACCTGGACAGCA
>CAZTKB010000235.1:0-5374 GCA_964614125.1 uncultured Desulfobacterales bacterium
GCTGTCCGATCCGGCGAGTGCGGCATCCTCAGACAGCTTTTCCTGCAAGAAAGGCGGAACAGGTCCCCCGTTCCGGCTTTCCGGCAGGGTCGTACCCCATGGTCCGTCCATGTTTGTCCATCTTGTCCATGATGTCCATGGCACCCCGATTCGGTAATGCGGATGAACAGCCCGCCGTCCCGGGGCTATTATTTTTTCCCTCCCCACTGGTGGGGGAGGGTCAGGGTGGGGGGGCAAAGCGGGACAAACCCCCCGCTTTCTCTGGGAAAAGAACTCGGATGCGGCACTGGCTCCGTGCGACAAAAATATTGACCCGAAAACCATCCAGTGATAAAAGTGAAAATTCAATGTCCGGAGGGATGGCTGAGAGGTCGATAGCGGCGGTCTTGAAAACCGTTGAGTGTAACAGCTCCGTGGGTTCGAATCCTACTCCCTCCGCCAGACGACCGAATATGGAGAGATGGCCGAGTAGGCTGAAGGCGCGCGCCTGCTAAGCGTGTGTAGGGGGAAACCTCTACCGAGGGTTCGAATCCCTCTCTCTCCGCCACCTTTTTCTTCCATTTATCCGGCCGATGTTCTGGACCCGATCCTGCCTTCCGGATCGGGCTTTTTTTTTAAGGAAAGGAGCCCGCCAATTCTTATGTATTCCGGGAAAGTCATGATCATGGGGATCGGATGCATCCTGTATCGGGATGAAGCTTTCGGTGTCCGGGTTTTGGAACGCCTGAACCGGGAATATGAATTCCCCAAACAGGTCGAATTGGTGGATGGAGGTGTTTTGGGAGTGAATCTGTTGGGTTTTCTTTCCCAAGCTGATTTTCTCATTGTAGTGGATGCAATCCGAAACCACGGGGCCCCGGGAACCACTTACCGACTGGAAAAACAGGATGTCGCTGATCGGATCCGGTTGAAAAACTCCTTGCATCAGGTGGATTTTCTCGAGGCGCTCACTTTGTGCCAGGCGTTGGACAGGGTCCCGGAAACCGTATATATCGGTGTCGAACCAGAGGATATCGAGACTCTTAGTTTGGAAATGTCACCGGTGGTGCAATGTCAGATTGAACCGGTCCTGACCATGGTTCTGGCCGAGCTGGACCGGCTCGGAGTCGGATATGAAAAACGTCCGGTGCCGTTACTGCCGGATTCTTCCCTGGATCCGATGCAGCCCCTTTCTTGCGGAGGAACATCATGTGCCTAGCTATTCCCTCCCGAATTGTTTGTATCGAGGGCCATACCGCAGTGATTGATGTCGATGGTGTTCGAAGAAAGGCCAGCCTTCTGCTCCTGGACGACGCCCAAGTTGGAGAGTACGTCATTGTGCATGCCGGATTTGCCATTCACCGGATCGATGAAGCCGCGGCAATGGAATCTCTGGCACTGTTACGGGAATCCCTTGCCGCGATGGAGGGTGGAAACCTGACAGAGCCGACGGGTCTCACATTAAACCGGGAGATCGGCCGGACGGAATAAGCCGGCCGGGAAGGGGTGGTCCATGAATCCAGCCCAAACGGCTGCCGTGGATATCCGGATCAACGGGGTGGTTCAGGGGGTTGGGTTCCGCCCGTTTGTCCACAACGCCGCCCACCGGTTTCACCTCCAGGGCCGGGTTACCAACACTTCCGGTGGGGTGCTGATCCATGCCGAAGGAAACCCGGAATCCATCGAATCCTTTTTCCGCTTTCTGGAAGTTGGTAAGCCTCCTCTGGTTCATATCACGCGGATGGCCCGGGAGGAAGGCGCGGTGGAAGGTCTCCGGGAGTTCACCATCGAAACCAGTATCCGGGAACTGAACCGCCGTACCCTGGTTTCCCCGGATGTCTCGGTGTGCGCAGACTGCATCCGGGAAATGAACGATCCCTCGGACCGGAGATTCGGGTATCCCTTCATCAACTGCACCAACTGCGGCCCCCGGTACACCATCATCGATGATCTTCCCTACGACCGGCCCAACACGTCGATGAAGGCCTTTCGGATGTGTGCACGATGCCAGGCCGAATACGACAATCCGCAAAACCGGCGATTCCATGCGCAACCCAACGCCTGTCCGGAGTGCGGACCCCATGTCGAACTCCTCGATGCAAGTGGCCGTCGGTTGCCCGCCCTCGATCCCATCCGCGCGGCCGCAGATTTGCTCAAGGCCGGAAAAATCGTTGCAATTAAAGGTCTGGGAGGCTTCCATCTGGCCTGTGATGCCATTGATGAAGCCGCTGTTTCGGCCCTTCGGCTCCGAAAGCGCCGTGAAGCCAAACCTCTGGCTGTCATGTCACCGGATCTGGATCAGATTCGGATGTATGCAGTGGTGACACCGGAGGAGGAAAGGCTGCTGACTTCTCCGGCCCGGCCGATCGTTCTTTTGGCCTGTCGGAACGAAGTGTCGGTGCTGGCATCCGGCGTAGCCCCGGGGCAGCGCCATGTGGGGGTTATGTTACCGTATACCCCGCTTCACCATCGGATTCTTGCCCATGGATGCATCGCCTTGGTGATGACGAGCGGAAATCGAAGCGATGAGCCGATTGTGATCGAAAACGCGGACGCTCTCAAGGAATTGTCCGGAATCGCCGATTTTTACCTGATTCACAATCGACCGATTGTTCTGAGAACCGACGACTCCGTGGTACGTCATGCGGCGGGTGGCGTTCGACCGATCCGTCGTTCCCGGGGGTATGTCCCTCTGCCGGTATTTCTGAACCGGGATGTTCCACCGATTCTTGCCTGTGGAGCACAAATCAAAAATACGGTGTGTCTGACACGGGGAAACGAAGCTTTTTTGAGTCAACATATCGGTGACCTGGAGAATCCGGCCGCTCTGGACTATTATCGTTTTACGATAGATCATCTGAAGTGCCTGCTGGACGTTGTCCCCGAAGCGATCGCCCATGATGCGCATCCGGATTATCTCAGCTCGCGATATGCCCTGACACTGGAGGGAGGACCGGTACCTGTATTTCCGGTGCAGCACCATCATGCCCATATCGCCGCGTGTATGGCGGAAAATCGGTTGGATGGCCCGGTGATCGGTGTGGCTTGCGATGGAACCGGTTATGGAGACGACGGTACCATCTGGGGATGTGAAATCCTGGTGGCGGATTATACCGGGTACCGCCGGGCTGCCTGGATATCTCCGGTACCGATGCCGGGAGGTGACGCCGCTGTCCGGGAGCCGTATCGAATGGCTCTTGGCTATTTGTTTTCGGCCTTTGGCAAAGATTGCCTCCATTTGGATCTTCCGTTTTTGGAACCCTATCGGAACCGGCTTCCGTTTTTGATGGATATGATTGAAAAAAGAATCCATTGTCCGTTGACCTCCAGCCTGGGGAGATTGTTTGATGGGATCGCCGCGATTCTCGGGCTTTGCTGCCGGGCATCCTACGAGGGGCAGGCCGCCATGGAACTGGAAGCTGCCGCGGCAAATGGTAGTGACGGTTCTTATGAAGTCGGTATGGAAAGGGATCCGAATCGGGAGGGATATATCATTCTCCTAAATCCGATGGTGGCAGGAATCATTCGGGATTTGTCCAACAGAACCGATTCGGGGACGATCAGCCGAAAATTTCACCACAGCGTGATCCGATTTCTGACCGAGGCGGTGTTTCGTGTTTCTCAAGATACCGGAATCGATCAAATCGCCCTCAGCGGCGGGTCCTTTCAGAATGCGATTCTCTTGGAAGGTTTGATGAAAACGCTCTGCCAAAAAAAGTTGAACGTGTATACCCATTCCCTGGTTCCGGCCAACGACGGGGGGCTGGCACTGGGCCAGGCCGCCGTTGCCGCGGCACGGATTCTCCGGGGGAAACAGCCGAGAGAAAACATATGAGTATTCCCTACCAGGAGGAATATCGGAACCCGGAGTTGTCTCATCCCCTGATCGAACGGATTCGCCGGCTCAGCCGTCATCCGATCCGGATTATGGAAGTTTGCGGAACACATACCGTTTCCATTTTCCGGAGTGGAATCCGGTCCGTCCTGCCGGAAACGATCACCCTGCTCTCGGGTCCGGGATGTCCGGTATGTGTCACGGCCCAACAGGAGATCGATGCGTTTATTGCCATTGCGGATATGCCGGACGTGATTGTGACGACTTTTGGAGATTTGATTCGTGTCCCCGGGACGTCCGGATCCCTCCGGGATCGAAAAGCCGCCGGAAAAGATGTCCGGGTTGTCTATTCCACCATGGACGCCTTGGAGATTGCCGTCCGGAACCCGAAAAAGACGGTGGTGTTTCCAGGTATCGGATTTGAAACAACAGCCCCGACAATTGCCGCATCCCTCCTCGCAGCCCGGTCGCAAGGAGTGAAAAATTTTCTGGTATATCCGGCGTGCAAGACCGTGCCTCCGGCCCTTCAAGCCCTGATAACGGATTCATCCAACCGGATCGACGGCTTTTTGCTGCCCGGCCATGTGTCGGTCATTTTGGGTCTTCAGGCTTACCGGAATCTGGTGATGTCAGCAGGAATCTCCTGCGTGGTCGCCGGATTCGAACCGGCGGACATGCTGTTGGCTATAGCCATGCTGGTTGAACAGATCGAGAATGGCCGGGCGGACCTGGAAAACGCCTATCCCCGGGCAGTATCGGAGGAGGGAAATTCAAAAGCCCGCAGCGTGTTAACATCCGTTTTTGAGACCATGGACGCTGCCTGGAGAGGTATCGGCGTGCTTCCGGACAGCGGTTTGGGAATCCGAACCGAGTTTTCTGACATGGACGCTTCGGAGGTATTGCGTCCGGATATCCGCCACAGCCGGGAGCCGGTTGGCTGTGCGTGCGGGGATATTCTGAAAGGAAAGAAAACACCGCCTGAATGCCCCTTATATGCGCTACGATGTAATCCCACGAGCCCGGTCGGCCCATGCATGGTTTCCAGCGAAGGAACCTGCGCGGCCTGGTACCGGTATCATGATCAAGACCCACAAACACCCACCTGAATGGAGGAAGACGATGCAATTGCAGACAGTGTTCACAAAAGAGGCCCCCAAGGCCATCGGGCCGTATTCTCAGGCGATTGTCGCTGGACCATGGGTGTATCTGAGCGGTCAGTTGGGCATGGATCCGGCTACGGGGGATTTGGTTGCCGGCGGGGCCGTGGAACAGGCGCGGCAGGCTCTGAATAATATCCGAGCGATTCTGGGTGCCGCCGGATCGGACTTGAATCATGTGGTTTCTGTGGATGTGTATCTGGCGGATATCAAAGATTTTCAGTCCGTGAATGCGGTCTATGAAACCTTTTTCACCGACCATCGGCCGGCCCGGGTCGCCTTGGAAGTCAGCGCGCTTCCCAAAGCCGCGGCGGTGGAAATTCGATGTGTCGCGATGGTCAAGTAGGGGGGAAAAGGCGTGACAGGCCACCCCCGCTCCGGCTCCCCTGCAAAAAAACGCTAT
>CAZTKB010000236.1:0-5361 GCA_964614125.1 uncultured Desulfobacterales bacterium
GGAAAAGGTGGGACAAGCCACCCCCGCTCCGGCTTTCCGGCAGAAAGGCCATTTGCTTAACTTTCCTGCAAGAAAGGCGGAATAGGTCCCCCGTTCCTGCTTACCGGCGGGCAACTCATCTTGCCTCCACTGGCAGGCTGGGCCAGGGTCACCAATTTTTTCCCTCCCCACTGGTGGGGGAGGGTCAGGGTGGGGGGGAAAAGTCTGACAAGCCACCCCCTTCCGGCTTTTCTGTATTTGGGGTCTTGGTTATGAATGGGGTTTGCGGTCTGTAGAGGCATGGCGCGCCGCACTAGATCGAAAAGCGGGCCTTTACCGAAGTCTTGGATTCGGGACGGTTTTAGTTGATACCTTTCATCGTATATGATAATCAAAAAGGTCGGCCATCTGATAACCGGTTTGGGAAACAACCGGGCGGGCCGCTTTTTGGCCCACGTGGAAACAGGAGGGGGAATGAATTCCAAATACACCGAGAATACCTCGCAGACGGATCCGGAATGGATCGCGGAAGAAATCCGGCGACACGTGGCCGAATCTCCCGAAAACCGCCTGAGCGCGGATTCCGAGGAGCCCGCATTCAACACTCCTCTGGTTGGCTTTTCCAGCGGCGCAGATCCGTTATATGAAGTTTTTCGCGACCATATCGGCCCTTTCTTTCTGACACCCTTGGGTATATTTCAGGAATCGTTTCCGGATGAGGCGGATATCGCCCCGGAAGAACTGACGGTCATCAGTTACATTCTGCCATCCACGGAAGCGACTCGGAAGGATCATGCCGCCCAAACCCGGCACCCCTCCCGACGCTGGGCCGGAACCCGTTACTATGGGGAAAAATATAACGAAACTCTCCGGCGTCATGTGGTACGGATCCTGGATCAAGCCGGTATTCTTGCTGTGGCGCCTGTCATCAGTCCCATCTGGAGAAAGGTTATGGAAGGCCGTTGGGCACCATGCTCCAACTGGTCGGAGCGGCATGCGGCACATGCGGCCGGGCTGGGTACCTTCGGGTTGTGTGACGGCCTGATCACTCCGGTGGGCAAGGCTATCCGGTGCGGATCCGTGGTTGCCAGGGCTAAAATGCCCCCCACTCCCCGGCCGTACACGGACCATCATGCCTGGTGCCTGTTTTACTCTCACGGAATTTGTGGCAAATGTATACCCCGATGTCCGGTTCAGGCCATCGGCCCTTCCGGGCATGATAAACAACGATGTATGGAATATACCGATCGGGTGATGAACCGGTGGGTGACCCGGACGTATGGAATCGATACCTATGCCTGCGGTCTCTGCCAGGCCGGTGTGCCGTGTACCTACGGCATTCCGGATCCCGATGCGGGAAGATAGTCAATCGGAGAACACAAAATGCATGGCGAAACCTCGGATTTCTGGCAGACCCATTCCCTGAAATTTCTGGAAATGGCTTTTCGGACCGATCACCAGGAAACGATCGCGAATCCGGACGGATATGGAAAAAAGACCGGTGACTGCGGCGATACCGTGGAACTTTTTATCCAGGCAAATGGGGAACGGCTGCACCGCATCACCTATTTTGTCAACGGCTGTTTGAATACCGCAGCCTGTGCCAATACCGTTATTCTGTTGGCGGAAGGCAAAACCCTGGACCAGGCATGGGAAATAATCCCAGAGCAGGTCAATGATTTCCTTGAAACCCTTCCACCGGATCATTTTCATTGTGCCGAGCTCGCGGTGGGCGCTTTGTACCTGGCACTGGCGGATATGCAGGAAAAGCGCCGTTCCCCTTGGAAAAAAATGTATCAAAAAACCGGATCTTCCGTACCAACCTGAAAAGGAACGACATGAACGATATCTCCCCATCCATCCGGGCATTCACGGGAGCCAGACGATATGTGCTGGATGACGAACTGGCCCGGATCGTCAATATATCGATTGCCCTGGAAATGCCGCTCTTGCTGAAGGGAGAGCCTGGAACTGGAAAAACCATGCTCGCCCACGCTATTGCCGAGGCGCTTCGCATGCCGCTGATCATTCTAAATGTTAAATCCAGCATGAAACTGGTCGAAGCCCTCTACCAATACGACACCCTCACCCGGCTGAACGACAGCCGGTTCGGGGATTCCCGTCGGGATGTCAGCAATATCGAGGAATATATCAAAATGGGAAAAATCGGCCAGGCATTCACATCCGATGTCCGAACGGTGCTTCTCATCGATGAAATTGACAAAGCCGACACGGATTTTCAGGATGACATGCTGGATGTGCTGGACCAGATGGAATTTGACATCATCGAGATTGACAAAACCATTCGGGCCAAACACCGTCCGGTTTTTATCATCACCTCCAACGCCAAAAAGGATCTTTCCGACCCCTTTCTGGGGCGATGTAATTTTCACCATATCGCCTTTCCGGATCCCAAGATGATGCGGGAGATTATCCGGGTTCATTTTTCGGATATTGACTCGGAATTGGCCGAAAACGCCATGGCGGCGTTTTATCGAATGCGGGAACTGGATGCCGTCGAAAAGAAACCTGCGACCCGTGAATTGCTGAACTGGATCCGGGCGTTGCAGGCGGATCCGGATTTCAAGCCAGCCCGTCTCGCGAAGGGAGATCTTCCGTATATGGGGATTTTGTTCAAGAAAAGCCAGGATTATAACCGGGCGGTCAATATCACGTCCCGCAAACGGCTGTTCTAGGCTCGGAATCCCCGATGTTCATCCGTTTTTTTTACCAGTTGCGGGAAGCGGGTATTCCGATCACCCCGACTTCCTTTTTAACCTTGCACCGGGCCCTGAAAATGGGGCTGATCACCGGGCTGGAAGAGTTTTATACGGCCTGCCGGTCTATCCTGGTCAAGAGTGAACGGTATTTCGATCTGTATGACCAGGTGTTTGCTCATTATTTCGAAGGGGCTGATTTGCCGGCCCACGATGATTTCGCACTCGACGAACTGGTTAAGACGTTGCTTCAAAGCTGGCTGGAAGACCCCAAAGTGCTCGCCGACCTGTTGGGAATAGATGAATCCGCCCTGAAGAAGCTCACTCCCGAAGAGTTGGTCGAATATTTCAAGGAAAGGCTCCGGGAACAGACCGAACGCCACGACGGCGGCGGCAAATGGATCGGCACAGGCGGATTCTCTCCGGTGGGACATTCAGGCTATCATCCCGGCGGCATGCGGGTGGGTGGGATATCGCGGAACCGGTCCGCGGTCAAGGTCGCGATGGACAGAAGGTATCGGGATTATTCCCTGAGCGGTCCCCTGACGCAATCCATGGTGGGCGAGGCACTCAAACGGCTGCGGAACATGATCCCCGTGGGTCCCAAAGACACGGTCAACGTGGATGAAACGATCTACCAGACCATGAAAAACGCGGGGGAGATCGAAATTGTTTTTGAACGGAGCATGAAGGACCGGTTGAAAATCATCCTGGCCATCGACAATGGGGGATGGTCCATGGATCCCTATGTGGAAGTGGTGCAAACTCTGTTCGATTACGCCAAAGCCCAATTCAAGGATATCAAGACCTTCTTTTTCCACAACACCATCTACGACGTGGTCTGGAAGGATCCGGCGAGGTACCGGGAACCGAAACGGGTGGATGAATTCGCGGGATTCGATTCGGAAACCCGCTTGATCCTGGTGGGGGATGCGAGTATGGCTCCCTACGAACTGATGGCCCGGGACGGATCCATCCATGTGGAGGAAAGATCCTCGCTGGCGAGTATCGACCGTCTTCAGTTTCTGGCCAAAACTTTTCGGCACTGCGTTTGGCTGAATCCGGTACCTGTCGCGATGTGGAATTATACGCCCACCATCACTGCCATCGGACGCATTTTCCCCATGTTTGAACTCTCGATCGACGGGTTGGAAAAGGCCGTCCGCCGCCTGATGGACAAAAACTGAGGCAGGCCGAAAGGGAATTAACAGGATGATTCAGCAGGGAAGTCAGACAAAATGGGTGAATGTCATCCCCGGTATTCAGCGGAAAACGCTGGTGTTTGGGGAAAAGACGATGCTGGTGGAATTTCGCCTGGAAAAAGGAGCTGTTTTGCCCGAGCATTGCCACCCCCATGAGCAGACCGGCCGGTTGATATCCGGAGAAATGGAACTCATCATGGGGGAAAATACCTGCCGGATTCTTCCGGGGGATGCCTGGTGTATTCCGAGCAATGTCTTTCATCGGGCGGTGGCACTGGAAGAGTCCATTGCCGTGGAGGTCTTTTCTCCGGTTCGGGAAGATTATCTTCCCTGACAGGCGAGATTGTCGGTGGAAACCGGTATCCCGGGAAATTCCCGGTTGAACTGTTCGTCGCGCACCGAGTGGAATGCTCCCGCCAACCGGCTGATGACAATCCGGGCTCGAAAACGCCGGGAGGGTATTTCTCTGATCGATTTGACCGAGACCAATCCCACCGCTGTCGGATTTCATTACGATGTACAATCGATACGCATGGCGGTGTCTCCTCCGGATATCATGGTCTATGATCCGAACCCGAAAGGGCGTATGGATGCCAGGGAGGCTGTTTCGACCTATTACCGGGACCATGGCCGAAAGGTGGATCCGGATTGTGTTGTCCTGACAGCCAGCACAAGTGAAGCTTACGCATTTCTGTTCAAACTTTTGTGTGACCCCGGGGATGAAATTCTGGTGCCCCGTCCCAGCTATCCCCTGTTTGATTCGCTGGCGGCCTGGGAATCCGTAGGAATCCGTCCCTATCCCCTTCGATATTCGAATGAATCGGGATGGCGTGTTGACCTCGACAGGCTGTTTGATGCCGTAACCAGCCGTTGCCGGGCCATTGTCACGGTCAATCCGAATAATCCGACCGGATCCTATCTCCGACCCGAGGAGTGGGAAACGATGGTGGATCTGTGCAGGCGGTTTCGCATGGCGTTTCTGTGTGACGAGGTTTTTCTTGATTTTTCTTCCGGTGACTCAGGTTCTTCCGTGGTCTGGGACATTGAAAATGCAGAAATTCCATCCTTTACCTTGTCCGGTCTATCCAAGATATGCGGGATGCCGCAGCTCAAACTGGGATGGATTGCGGTCAGCGGACCAACCCGGGAGGTCCGGTGCGCCGTTGAACGGCTCGAAACCATCGCGGACACCTATCTTTCGGTTTCCACCCCGGTTCAAACCGCTGCTCCCTTTCTCCTGGCCGGCCGCCGGGCTTTCCAGAAGCAAGTAATGGCCAGAATTCGCGAAAATGAAATCTTCCTTGGAAAAAACATTCCACCAGCCTCGGTTTCCCGATTGTTTCGCCGCGAAGGGGGCTGGATGGCGATCGTGGAAGTCCCTGGAGAAACATCAGATGAGGAGTTCGCATGCCTCCTGCTGGAAGAAGATAATGTCTTGGTGCATCCCGGCTATTTGTATGATA
>CAZTKB010000237.1:0-5323 GCA_964614125.1 uncultured Desulfobacterales bacterium
TTTTTCCCTCCCCACTGGTGGGGGAGGGTCAGGGTGGGGGGGTAAAAGCGGGACAGGTCCCCCGTTCCGGCTTTCCCGCCATTATAATTTGTGTAATTCGGTGGACCCGAACTCTCTGTATGGAAACTGAATAGGCGGGATGAAAAGCGGGAGAACTCCAAGCCGGCAGCAACTTAAAACCTAACACGTAAAACAAATTATTTTTTCATGACTGATCTTGTCCCAATTACCCCGAACGACTACCAATTCCTGAAACCCTACTTCACCGACCAGCCCCACCGGCTGTGCGTATACGGGCTGCCGTCGATTCTGTCATGGAGAACCGGTGAGTACTATCCCTGCGCCGCCGTTGTGGACGATGCCCTGGTTATCGGTGCGGATTTTCACACCCAAAAAGACAAACGTCACCTGATCCTGCCCATCGGCGACATCAACCGCTTTCCACCCGAAAAGCTCTACGATCTGGCCCTGTCCACGGGGTTTCCGGCCTTCTGGTTCGTTACCCCGGAATACCTGGACCTCTATGGGGAAGAGCGGATCGCCACTCGGTTCGACATCCGGCCCCAGCCCGAATTCGCCGATTACATTTATCTCCGCCGGGACCTGGCGGGACTTGCCGGCCGGAAATATTCCAAGAAACGGAACCTGATTAACCAGTTCCGGCGCGAATACCTGGTGCCGGGCCGGGTACGTACCGAGGCGCTTCGTTCCTCTCACCTGGAGGAATGTCGGGAATTTCTGGATATCTGGTGCGCGGAGCATGACTGCGGCCGGGACGAGGAGACCGATTTGGCCTGTGAGCGGCAGGCTGCGATTCATGCAATCGAAGAGGTCACCCGGTACGACACGAAGGGGTTGCTGCTTCGGATCGATGGGGAGGTGGCGGCCTTCGGGATCGGTGCCCGGCTGACCGCCGATATGGGGGTTCTCCATTTCGAGAAGGCCCTGGCCAGTTATAAGGGTCTGTACCAGTATTTTGACTGTGTCTGCGCCGCCACGCTCTTCGACAACCTGACCTATATCAACAAGGAAAGCGATATGGGCGTGGAGAACCTGGCCAAGGCCAAGGAATCGTATTTTCCGGTGATGCGGGTGATGTCCTATTCTCTCACGGCATTGCCGGATGTGTATGGATGATTTACGGCCCTCCCGTCAGGCCATCAGGCCTTTTTTCCGCCCGGACGCGGTGCACTCCAACTGCGGTACCTGGTCAAACCCCTCGTAACGCAGCGACGCCCGTACCCGCTTCAACAGCTCTCCCCGTGTGATGTTTCCTTGGGCGTCCCGGGCGTGTTTGCAGAAGAAATAGGAAAACGCCCCGTGGAACCGCCCCTCGATCCGAGCGTCGGCCGACGTCTGGTTGTCCTTGCATCCGGCGAAGAGCACGTGACCGATCGGATTGGCGGCCTTCAGAATTCGGGCCACCGGCAGATCGATGTCATCCGGCACCCGACACTGGAGATCCACCGGCGGAGGGAGAAACCGGGGTTTGCGGTATGGCGCGGTCTCCGGGTCCGTGCATCCGGAAGGCCGAGGTGTTTCCCGAGTGCCGGTGCCGGCATGGCAGCAGTCTAAAATTACATCCAGTTTTCCCCCTTTGGGCAGGCGGGAAAACACCTCGCGCAGGTCGTCATCCGAGATGTGGTTCCCGTCCCAGTTCATGTCGTGCGGGCAGATGATCTCGTCCATCCGGTCCTTCAACTCGTCCCCATCCCGGTCCCGAATCTGGGATCCATGGCCGGAGAAATGAAACAGCAGCCGGTCACCTGCCTGCACATCCACAGTCAGCCACTCCAGGCGGGACAGGATCCCGGAACGAGTGGCGCGCTCATCGGTCAGCACCCGAATGTGTTGGACATCGAATCCGTAGTATTTCAGGAGAATATCCCGGATGTTCGTCACATCGTTGACACATCCGTTCAGATCGGATCCGGGAATCTGATAGCGGTTGACACCCACGAGCAGTGCTTTGTCGGTCATGACCTTCCTCCTTTCGCAAGCGGTTTCTGACGATTTGACAGATTTCCTCCAATGCCGTACAACTCCCCCATGTCGATCATTTCTGCCCCACATCCCCTGGAGCGGCCGGGGTTTCTGCTGGTTCTGACCGGGCTCTTTTGGCTGTCGGTCACCGCGGCCGGACCATTTCCGGCGGCGGACTCCACGCTTCACCTCCTTTCCGCGATCGGTTTCTGTCTGGCGGCGGCATTCCGCCTGCAAGACCCCGGTGCCGGGAGGCCGTTTCCCCCGGTTTCTGAAAAGGCCATGCCACCCCTGAATTGGATTCGGGTTTCGGGCGCCGGTTTCTGGATAGCTCTGATCCTGGTATTGTTGCTCCAGGCGGTGAGCCTGCCGGAGAGCCTTCTTTCCCTCTTGTCCCCGCAGTCGTTGGCCGACCGGGTTCAGACTGGGGGGATCTTGGCGGCGGCCCGGCCTAAGACCGGGGCGGTGCCGCACATGGTTGCCGCCTATGACCCGGATGGGGCCTGGATCCTGGCGCTCCGGCTGGCTTCCGCCGGCCTGCTGTTCGGGGTATTGCTGGTCTTGCTGCGCTCCGACAAAGAGATCCATCTGTTGGCCGCGACCGTGGTCGCCGGCGGGGTGGTTGCCGCCGTACAGGCGGCCGTGACACCGGAAGTCAACGTTTCCCCGGATGTCCGGACACTATTGGAAGTCGCTCTGGCGCTGTGCGCCGGGTTGTACCAGGCCCGGTGGGGCCGGCGGGCGGTCTGGCCTGCCGCCGGGCTGATCCTGGCGGTAGGGTTGACGGCCGCTGGAGGCGCGATGGACCTGGCCCGATGCGCCGTCATACTGGCTGCAGCCGTTGCCTGCCTGCGCGAAAAGGATTACGATGTGGTCCGAATCCTGATTCCTTGGGGTCTGGCCGCGGCCGTGGTTTTTCGCTGTGTCCTGTTCTGGCATGCCCATCCCGAAGCCCGGGACCTGATCGCCGCCCATCTGTGGTGGGGGGTGGGGCCCGGGGCGGCCGGGGAGTGGCTGGGCCGAGCCGGGGGAGCCTTGCCGCCGGTCGCTGCTCGTGCCGCGGTCTGGGTTATGGAAACCGGAATCCTGGGAGCTGCGGTGGCCGGATCGGCCGTATTCCTGTTTGTCCGTCAACTGACGGCCGTGTGGCTGAGCCGGCGAGATCCCCGCGCCTCGGGAATGGGCCTGGGGTTCACGGCTGCGGCAACGATGCTGGTCTTGGGGGATACCTCCCTGAATTTACCCGCAGGTCCACTGGTTCCTGCGGTGGCGGCCGCCGTGGCGGCTGCCGGATATGCCACGGTGCACCGGAAGGGCCTGGGGTTGATGCAAACCTTCCGGTATCCGGTTCAACCCATTCCCGGGGGCCGCATTGTCCGATGGGCTATTGCCGGGATCAGTGTCGCGTGGCTAGCCGTCATGGTGGTGACGGCCGTCGGGATGCCTACGGCCGGCCCGTTCGATGGGGCCGGGGGCACCGGAGGCCAGCAGGCGTTGGAGGATCGGCTGCTGCGGGCGCCGGGTTCCGGGCGAAGCTGGCTGGATCTGGCCGGGATCTATGAGCATATGGAGGATGACCCCCTGCAAATGATCCAGATCTGGCTGCCCCTGGCGGATCGGTGCTACGACCGGGCCGTCGTATGGAGGCCCCGGGATGCCGAAGTTCTGTTTGCCGCCGCTTCCTATTGGGCGCGTCGAGCGGCCATGCTGCCAGAGGTCAAAGAAGCGGAGGCGGTTTCCGGTGATGGGCCGGGCATTCCTGCCACCCGGCAGGAAGGTGTCCGGCGCTTTCAGGTTCTCTTTCAGGAAGCGCTCCGAATCGATCCCAACAGATGGCCCGAAGCGGTGGACGCCGTCCGGTTATATTACGACGAGGACTCCATTGTCATCGGCATCGTTCCGCCGGAAAACCAGGTGATGCAAAGCGAGGCCTTGCGGAAGTTCTGATGCCGGGTTTCTACCAGCTGAACCAGCGTTTCCGGGGGCGCTCGAACCCGGTAGGCTGGGGTAGGCGGTTCGTTTTTCCCGCCAGAATCGTCAGAGGGATGTCCCACACCATGTTGCGGGCCTGCTCGGGATTATGCAGCAACGAGGCTGCCACCGCCACGGCGGATGACAGGGCGGGCCGGCGGAAACCCGCGGAATGGGCGTCCGAGGCGATGATATGGGCCAAGCCGGCCAAAACCAATTGGTATGCGCAGTTCATGGCCGCTTCCCCGAGTTCTCCAGTTAGGCTCATGGCCGTGATCTGGCAAAGGGCACCGGTGGTTGTCACCAGTTCCAGGAGGACATCGGGGTGGTTTTGGATGACCGCGTTGCGTTCCGGGTGGGCCAGGATGGGCGTGCGGCCGGCGCGGCGCAGGGCATGGAGAACGTCGGCGGCAGGGCCCGGGATGGTCATAAACGGAAACTCCACCAAGACATAGCGGCCGGAGGGGTCCAGGCAGCACAGCTCGGCGGAGGCCAAGTCGGGCCGGAAATGTTCTTCGGCGCCGGGGAGAACGGTCAGGGGGATCCGGTGGGCGGTCAGGGCGTCGTTTAGGTCGTCCACCCGCGCACGAATGGTGTGCGGCGCGTTGATGTAGACGCCGTTGTGGTTGTGTGGGGTGGCGACGATGGTCTGAATGCCGTCGGCGACGGCTTTTTGGGCCATCTCCAGGCTTTCTTCCAGGGTGTCCGGACCGTCGTCGGTCTCCGGCAGAATATGGCAGTGCAGGTCGATCAAGGGGGTACCTTTTTTTTAATAGATATCACAGATTATAGAGATTATGCAACCGGGTGATGGGTGGACGGGTGAAGGCTGGGGAATAAAAAAAGAAAAAAGGGAAAAGAGAAAGGGAAAGGAAAAGAAAAGAAAAACAGAAAAAGAAAAAAAGGAGTGAATGGATTGGATAGTGTTGGTGGGCGGTTGATGTTTGTAGAGAAACTGCCGGTTGTGTGGGGTCGGGCTGATATTTTTTGATGTTTATCCACAGATTACACGGATTAAAGGGATTATGCTGCCGGCTGAAAGATGGGGAATAAAGAAAAGAAAAGAGAATAGGGTTGTGTAGGGGAACGGAGAAGGGGTTGGTTTGAAGGGGCGACCGGAGGTCGGCCATCTCCCGAAGGGGGATATGGGGGGAGGTGGGGAACTTGGGGGTTTGAGGGTGACGGGGGAAAAAAGGAAAAAGAATAAAGAACAAGAAAAGAAAGGAAAAGGGAAAAGGAAAGAATGGATTGGATAGTGTGGGGGGCGGTTGATGTTTAAAGAGAAACTGCCGGTTGTGTGGGGTCGGCCTGATATTTTTTGATGTTTATCCACAGATTACACGGATTATAGGGGATTGGTTTGCCAGGT
>CAZTKB010000238.1:0-5298 GCA_964614125.1 uncultured Desulfobacterales bacterium
GCAGTGACGAAGGATGCCGCGCAACGCAGCATCCGGACTTTTTACGAAGCCATCAGGATTACCGGAGGAGGTTCAATTCATGCCGAACAAGGATGGTACCGGCCCGATGCCGGGAGGTGGAAGAGGTAAGGGAAGACGCGGCGGATGTGCAGCCGGTCAGCCGGCGGGACAGTGTATCTGCCCGAAATGCGGGCATACCATAGCCCATATGGTAGCTCAGCCATGTAATCAGCAGGCATGTCCCTTATGTGGGGCATCCATGAAAAAAGACCCTGGCATCGGAAAATCGGACTAATCCGACAATAAGGAGATTCATGAAAAAAACGGTCTATACATTGTGTTTCATGTGTTCGGTCCGGTGCCCGATTGCGGTTACCGTGGAAGACGATGAGGTGATCGCTATCGAAGGAAATCCGTTTGTGCCGGGCATGAAAGGGGTATGCCCCAAATGTGTGGCTGCGATCGGATGGGTTCATGATCCCCAGCAGGTTCAATCTCCCCTGATTCGGACGGGGCCCAGGGGGTCGGGGCAATGGAAATCGGTAAGCTGGGATGAGGCATTGGATTATACGGCCGGCCGGTGCCAGGATATTTTTTCCCGATACGGTACCAGAAGTGCGGTGTTGTGTGAGCAGGTCAATCTGACAACCGATATTTCCAAAACCTTTATGAAGGCGATCGGATCACCCAACTATTTTTCTCATGATACGGTCTGCAAGGGATCCATCAATACCGCATGCCGATCCATGCTCGGATACACGGACAGTCAGATCAATGCGGACTGGGCCAATGCCCGCCATGTGGTGCTATATGGAAGCAACATTTTTGAAAGCATGGAGATCAAGGCCATGAACGGCCTGCTGGATGCCATGTCCAAGGGCGCCAAACTGACTTATATCGATCCCCGGGTCAGCATCACCGCAGCCAAATCCAGCCGGTATTTCATGATCCGTCCGGGAACGGATCTGGCACTGAATTATGCACTGATTCATGTGCTGCTCAAAGAACTTCACCATTTTGATGTCAACTATGTCAACCGATGGGTGGAGGGATTTGAACAACTCAACAGTTTTATTACCCGCTACACACCAAAATGGGCGGAGGCCGAAACCGGAATTCCCGCTCATGATATTGTTCAGCTGGCCCGGGAAGTCAGTGAGGCCAAACCCGCTGTCATTTTTCATTATGGATGCCGCGGTTGCCATCATCCGAATGAAATCTATTTCAGACGTTCCATCCTGATGCTCAATGCACTTCTGGGCAGCATTGAATCAATTGGCGGTCTGTTCATAAAAAAGGGTCCCAAGGACGCTGGGCTGAAAGGCGGTCTGAAAGAATTTTCGGATCAGTCGTTCCCGGAAATGGCCGACACCCGGCGGTTTGATGGATGCGGTCAGGATAAATTTCCCATTGCCGATACAGCGCATGGTGTCGGAGCCTTGTTTCCTCATGCCGTTCTGCAGGAAGACCCCTACCCCCTCAAGGTGTTGTTCGCTTTCCGCTACGATCCCCTGTATTCCCTGCCAGACTGGAACCAGACAGTCCAGGCACTGGAAAAACTGGATTTGATTGTATCGTCGGACATCCATTTTGGCGGCACGTCATCCCTGGCCGATGTCATTCTTCCGGAAACGTTTTTTCTGGAACGATCCGATCCGCTGCAGATAGGAGCCGGACGCAAGCCGACTATCAACCGAAGAATCGCCTGCTGCAAACCCCGGTTCGATACCCGGCCCATGTGGCTTATTCTGAAGCAGTTAGCCGAACGGTTGGGGGTGGGACAATATTTCCCCTATGAAACTATCGAGGATATCTGGAATTATCAACTTTCCGATACCGGAATCACCATTTCCGATTTGGATCCGAAAGGATTTGTAAATCTGACTGACGACGCGATTTGGTGGAATCGTGACAATGGCCTGGTTTTCAAGACACCATCCGGAAAAATTGAATTTGTGTCAAGTCTGATGGAAAAACATGGGTTCCCATCCTTTCCGGCGTATGAGAATCTCGAAACCCCTGAAAACCGGTTCCGGCTGATGGTGGGGCGATGTGCGGCTCATGCCAATGTCATGACCCAAAACAACCCTTACCTGAATGAACTGGTTCCGGAAAATGTCCTTTGGATCAACGACCGGCGTGCCAAATCCCTGGGAATTGAGAACAATGATCCTGTAGAAATCGAATCCGGTGCGGGAAAAGGTCAAATCAAGGCCTTTGTGACCGACATGATTCACCCCGAGGCCGTATTCATGCTGCACGGGTTCGGTCGGCAGGAGCCGGCTACTGGAAGAATCTACCGAAAAGGGCTCGCGGATTCCCTGATTCAGGAAGCGATCATGGATCCCATCGGTGGCAGCCCGGCATTTGATCACACAATTGTTCAGGTGAGGAAGGTGGAAAGTTGATCTCAATACAGTGCGGTACAACCCGAACGGAGAATTCATGGGAGATTATCTGATCTATACGAATTCGCAAAAATGTGTGGCCTGTCATGCCTGCGAGATTGCCTGCAAGACCAAAAACAAGGTTCCCATTGGAATGGCCTTGGGCAAAATGGTGATCATGGGCCCCAAACTCGTTAATGGACAACCCAGAATGGCTTCTCTGTTTGTACCGTGCTTCCATTGTGAGGATGCCTGGTGCATCAATGCCTGCCCGGTGGATGCCATTCGAAAACGGAGCAAGGATGGCCTGGTGCATATTCTGCCGGATTTGTGTGTGGGGTGCAAATCCTGCGTTCTGGCCTGTCCCTGGCATATTCCCCAATGGAATCCGGTAATCGGGAAAACCATGAAATGTGATCTGTGCATGGATCGGATCGATGAGGGATTGGAGCCTGCCTGTGTTTCCGTGTGCCCGACCGGTGCGCTCCAGTTCGGTGAGCCCGCTGCAATGTCTCATCAAAGCCGGGAAACCTATGCGTTACAAATCCTGGGACGGAGTCAGAGTCGCTATGGTCATTAACAAGCGATATCCGACCTTTCCAAAAGGCGGGGTTCACCCCCCAGCCGGCAAGGATTTTACGGCGAATGTTCCGATAGAGATTCTGCCCCATCCAGATCGGGTCTGTATCTTTTTAAAACAGCATGTGGGATCACCCTGCCAGGTGTCCATTCCCAAACGAAAGGACCGGGAACCGGAAGAAGCCCTGCTGTTGGGACGAAACCCCGGACGGATTTATCAGAAGCTGGTTACCAAAAAGGACCGGGTTCAGGTCGGAGATATGATCGGTACGGTGGAAACCGGGCTGGGTGCCGCACTGCATGCCAGCATCAGCGGTTTTGTACAGGGAATTGCGGACGGACTGCACCCCATGATGGGAAAGTCGCCTGCCATCGTTATTTCCCATGATCCGGAGGAAACACCCGCCCGATATAACCCGGAGGACTGGACTTCACTTTCCCGGCAAACCCTTTTGGAACGGATTCGGCTGGCCGGAATCGTGGGGCTTGGCGGTGCCGGATTTCCAGCCCATGCCAAACTGGATGTCAGCCCGGAAATCCGGTTGGATACCCTGATTCTGAATGGGGCGGAATGTGAGCCTTATCTCACCTGTGATCATCGCATCATGGTGGAAAATGCCCATGAGGTGATCGAAGGCGCTAAAATTATTTTACGCATTCTGGGTATTGAGGACTGCATGATCGGCATCGAAGCCAACAAACCGGAGGCCATTGAACGCCTGCAGAAAGCCATCGATGGGCCGGGCGGGAAAAACGGATGCCGGATCACAATCAAACCGCTTGCGGTTAAATATCCCCAGGGATCCGCCGATCAGATTATCCAGAGCGTGACCGGCCGGATCAGGCCTTCGGGAAAACGCTCCTCCTCCATCGGTGTCATGGTGCAGAATGTCTATACGGCCAAGACCATTCACGACGCCGTGGTTCTGAAAAAACCGTTTTATGAGCGGGTCATTACGGTTTCCGGAAAAGGAATCGCCCGCCCGGCCAATATCCTGGTCCCTATCGGGACTCATCTGTCGGATGTGGTGACGTATCTGGGTGGGACCACCCCGGATTTGGCCAAAATTGTCCTTGGCGGCCCGATGATGGGATATGCCGTATCGAGTCTGGAGGTTCCCATTACCAAAACCACATCGGGTATTCTTTTTTTGACCCATGATGAAATCAATGCCCAGGCTCATGGCCCCTGTATTCGGTGCGGATTTTGCTTGGATGCATGCCCCATGGGGCTGGAACCCAACCAGGTCGGCATCTGGGTGGAGGCTGGCCGGGGTTCGGAAACCGCCCCATTCGGCCTGATGGATGATTGTTTCGAATGTGGCAGTTGTGCCTTTGTATGTCCGGCAAGGCGCCCCCTGGTTCAGTTCATCCGCCTGGCCAGAATTCAGATTCGAGAAGCGGAAAAGAAAAAAGAGAAACAGAAATGACTCAAACAGACCTGATTGTATCGGTATCTCCCCATATCCGGCAGAAGGTGACAACGGAGGCCATCATGTGGACGGTGGTTGCCTGCCTGATGCCGCCGCTGATTCTTTCGGTTCATGTTTTTGGTTTTCAAACCCTTATCATCACGCTGGTCAGTGTGGCCTCCTGCGTGGCGACAGAGGCCATTTCCCAGAAATTGCTGCAGCGCCCGATCCGGATTCGGGATGGCAGCGCCGTCATTACCGGGCTGTTGCTGGCCTATGTCATTCCGCCAGGCGTGCCTTTCTGGATGCCGATTACCGGTGCCATCATGTCCATATTTGTGACCAAAGTGCTGATGGGCGGGCTGGGCTCCAATATTTTCAATCCGGCCCTGATCGGCAGAGCGTTTCTGGTGGCTACCTATCCCGTTGCCATGACTACGGCCTGGCTGCCGCCGATTCGGGATGCCGCTATATTTACCTATATGGGCCAAAATGTGGATGCCGTTTCTTCGGCAACGCCCTTGTATGTACTGAAACATGAGGGCATGGCCGCCATGATTGCCCAGTTCGGACCGATAACGACCATGTACCGGGATTTTTTCATCGGCATTCAACCCGGGTGCATTGGAGAGACATCCGCTCTTCTGATTCTGATTGGCGGGACTTATCTGATCTATAAGCGGTATATTACCTGGCATATCCCGGTTTCGATCATTGGTTCGGTTGGGTTACTGACCTGGATATTGGGCGGGGATGGCCTGTTTGCCGGAAATCCGGTTCTGGCGGTTCTATCCGGCGGTGTCATGCTGGGAGCATTCTTTATGGCTACCGACTATGTTACTTCCCCTATCCAAAAAACCGGCAAACTGATTTTTGGGGTTGGTATCGGAGCCCTGACTGTTCTGATCCGGCTGAAAGGC
>CAZTKB010000239.1:0-5259 GCA_964614125.1 uncultured Desulfobacterales bacterium
TGGCGGCCACCGTGGCCAGGCAGGGGAGGTAGATCAATACGAATACCATCAGGGAAACCGCGGTCAACGGGGACATCCCGGAAGCACGCAATGCCGATGCCAGCGCCTCGCCATCCTCATCCCCGCGCACAGCATAAAGGATTCCCAGGGTGCTGACAACAATTTCTTTTGCTACAAAGCCGCTGATCAGAGCCACACTTCCCCGCCAGTCGATCCCGATCGGAAGAAAAACGGGTTCGATCCATTTCCCTATCCTTCCCAAATAGGATTTTTCCGCCTGTTCCCGGTTGGCGGCGGTTTTTAATCGATCGATCTCTGTTTCCATGCCGGTGTTCAGGGTGGCGGCGGCCGAAGGACCTGTTTCAGCCTTTTGCTGGGTATAAAGGGCGATGACCTGCTCGATCTCGGCGTCATAGTCCCGGGAGTATTCGATATCCGTCGGAAAGGAGGCAAGCGCCCAGATCACGATCGATCCGATCAGGATGATTCCGCCCATTTTTTTCAAAAACTGCTTCGCTCGGTCCCACATATGGATCAGAACACTTTTCATCATGGGAATCCGGTAGGGGGGGAGTTCCATCACAAAGGGTGCGTCCTGCCCTCTCAGGATCGTGGAACGCAGCAGTCTCCCGGTTCCGATGGACATCAGAATGCCTGCCAGGTAAATCAGGAAGATCACGGTGCCGGCTTTTTCTCCGAAAAACGCCCCGGCCAACACAATATAGACTGGCAGTCGGGCGGAACAGGACATGAAGGGAGTAATCAGGATGGTCAGGATCCGGTCCTTTTCGCTCTCCAGGGTGCGGGCCGCCATGATCGCCGGAACGTTACACCCAAACCCCATCAGCATCGGAATGAAGGATTTGCCGTGCAGGCCGATCAGGTGCATGATTTTGTCCATCAAAAAAGCAGCTCGGGCCATGTATCCCGTGTCTTCGAAGATGGAGATGCAAAAAAAGAGGATGAGAATGCTCGGGAGAAACACGATCACGCTGCCCACTCCGGCGATGATTCCGTCAACGAGCAAATCTTTCAGCATGCCTTCGGGCAGTCGGGTTTCCACCCATCCGGAGAGCCATCCGACACCGGACTTGATCCATTCCATGGGATATTCGCCCACAGAAAATGTCAACTGAAACATGGCCCAGATGAAGAAGATGAATATCGGGAATCCCAGAAAGCGATTGGTCAGGACCAGGTCGATATTACGGGAAACATCTACTCGCCGCTGAATCGCCGTGGTGACGACCTCCCGGACGATTCCGGCGATGAATCCGTAGCGCTCGTCGGTCATGACGATTTCCGGATCGTCGTCGAACCGGTCCTGAATATACCGCCTTTGTTTTTCGATTTCCCGGTCCAGGGAACCGTCGTCGGTATCCGGTGCCGGTATGCCCGCCCGGACTACACCATCGTTTTCCAAGAGCTTGATGGCCGTCCATCGAGGGTTATAGGGGAGCCTCCCGGCGAGATGCTGTTCGAAAAACTCCTGCAGCCGGGATATGGCGGTTTCGATATCCGGGCTGTATTTCACCCGTCTGCCCTGTGGTATGCGGAACTCGGTTGCGGCCAGTTGCACAGCTGTCCGGAGAAGTTCGTCGACTCCCTCGTTCCGGTTGCCGACGGTGAAAACGACCGGGACATCCAGCAGTTCACTCAGTTTTTCTGCATCGATTCGGATTCCCCGGGACTGCGCCATATCCGCCATATTCAAGGCGAAGATGACGCGGCAGTCGATTTCCCGGAGTTGCGTCGCCAGATAGAGGCTGCGTTCCAGGTTGGAGGCATCGATGATATCGATCACGACATCCGGGTGTTCTTCCAGGATATAGTTTCGGGCAACAATTTCCTCGATGGAAAAGGGGGTAAGGCTGTAGGTCCCCGGTAGATCGATTATTTTAAGCCTGCTCCCGTGGTAGGTGACCAGGCCTTCCTTTTTTTCCACCGTGACCCCGGGCCAGTTTCCGACTTTCTGGTGGGCGCCGGTGATGTTGTTAAAGAGGGTGGTTTTTCCGGAATTGGGGTTTCCCGCCAAAGCGATCGTAATGGTGCGTTCGTTCATGGGGAATTTCCGTTGATCGGGTCAACCGCGATCTGAGCGGCTTCCTCCACCCGCAAAGAGAGATGATACCCTTTGACCACGATTTCAATGGGATCCCGCAGGGGGGCGTATTTTTCCACAATAATTTCAGCGCCTTTTACAATCCCCATTTCAAATATTCGTCTTCGCAGCGCGCTGGACCCGCCGACCCGAAGAATTCGTGCGGATTGGCCTTCCCGCATCTGGCTGAGCAGTAACTCAGGGTTCCCTGCATTCATGACGTTCCTTTTTCCCCGTATCGGGGGATACGAATATTTTCTGGGCCAGGCCGCGTCCGATGACAAAACGGCGGCAATCGATTGCCAGGGCGATCTGGCCCTTGTTGATATTGGTGATGACTTCCAGTTCATCTCCGACCCGAAGGCCCATAGACATCAACCGGACTTTGGCGCCCGCTCCGCCGGTAAATTCCCGGATCACCAGCCGCTCACCGGCTTTGGCCAGGACCAGGGGGATCAGATCGCTGCGCTCCTTCCTGCAAATGGAACAGAGACCGTAGAGTTCGGTCTTGTGCTGCAAGGGAAGAAATCCATACCGAGCGGCGATTTCCGCCTGAAGGCTTTCCAGTTGCGGATCCTCGAATTCGACGATAGACCCGCATTTGGTACAGATCAGATGATCGTGATGTTGGCCGATATGTTTGTGTTCATACCGGATATACCCATCCTCAAACCGATTTTTCTGGGCGAATCCGAAATGACACAACAGCCGAAGCGTGTCCTGCACAAAGTCCAGAGACAAATCGGATCCCTGGGTATGAAGAATGTCGTGAAGTTCTCCGGCAGTGACGTGATGCTCGGTGTTCAGAAAGGCTTCCAGCACCTGGAAACGATCCTCGAATCGGTCGATGCTTTCCTGGTGAAAGAGTTTTCGGAACTGATCTTTTTCCTGGCAATGGAGATGTTTCATGGTTTGGGATGTCCCATTTCCACAGGGGGTTTGGGGTCCACCGGTTCGGCGGCGGATTTCAACGCGGTCCGGGTATCGTATACGTGGTACAGGAGCCGCTGGAACAATTCCGGGTCTGACAGGAAGCTTGCTGGGGCGCGCCTCCTCCACCGGTCATGACAAAATTGGTTCGGCTGACCACCCGCTCGATGTTGGGCGAATGACACTGGCTGCATTCCAATTCCATTTCCTTATCCGAGCCCATCAGAAGCATTTCGAAACAGGCATCGCATTCCAGGCACTTGAATTCATAAATCGGCATGGGGTTCCCTCCGTTTGATGTCGTCGGCAAAAATATATTTTTACAACAGAAAGAGCTTCTCTGTCATTAGAATTTCCGGAAAAATCACGAAATGGTGTGACCACAGAAAATAAATCGTTCGATAGGGATGTCAACCGGCATGAGGCGGGTCGGTAGGCAGGGGCAGTGGAGACAGCATTTCCCGGGCATGCCGGAGAGTGGTGGAGGTGAGAGTTTCTCCACCCAGCATTCGGGCGATTTCCCGGATGCGTTCCGATTCATCCAGGGGACGGATGCTGGTGGCGGTATGGTTGTCCTGAATCTGTTTGATGATCGAAAAATGGTGTCGGCCGAACCGGGCGATCTGTGGCAGATGGGTGATACAGATGACTTGGGCGGTTTGGGAGAGTTGCAGCAATTTTTTACCGACAACTTCTGCGACGGCTCCGCCGATGCCGGCGTCGACCTCGTCGAAAATCATGGTTTCTACGGATTCGGTCGCTGTCAGAATGACTTGGAGGGCGAGGATGACCCGGGACAATTCTCCACCGGAGGCGATCGACGCCAGCGGTTTGGGAGGTTCTCCGGGGTTGGCAGAAAGTTGAAATGCGGCCTTGTCCCAGCCGGTTTCCCGTATACCCCGTTGTTCCGCCCGAAAATCCGGTTCCGTTTCTTCCTCCGGAACCCCGGTCAGTTGAATATCGAACCGGACGTTTTCCATTCGGAGTTCCCGGAGTTCCTGAGAGATCCGTTGAGCGAGATCGGTTGCGGCCTTTTTCCGCTTTTCTGACAGGCAAAGGCATCCATCCACCAACTCCTGTCGGAGGGTCTGAATTTCGGTTTTCCGTTTCTGCAGTTCGGATTCCAGATTCTCGACAATATTCAGCCCTTGGCGCGCGGATTCCAGATGTTTGAGCACGGTCTCCAACGATCCGCCGTATTTTCGTTTTAATCGATGCAGCAGATCCAGCCTGGATTCGATTTCCTCCAACCGATGGTTATCGAGAGGAAGTTTTTCCAGTTGGTTCCGGAATTCCGCGGCCAGATCTTCCACCAGAAAGGAAGCTTCGGTAATTTTGTTGTGGAGGGTGGAAAGAGAGGAATCCAGTGTGGAAATTTTATCAAACTGTTTCCTGAGGCTGGTTAGTCGGTCAAACACCGAACCGTTTTCCTGGTAAAGGGAGTACAGACCGTCATGAAGCGCACGGGCGATCAACTCCCGGTTTTTCAGCCGGAGGCGTTGGGCCTCCAACTCGCTGTCTTCTCCTGGCCGGATTGATGCCTCTTCGATTTCCGCGGCCTGAAACCGCAACAGGTCCTTTTCTTCCGATTGACGACGGCGGAGTTCCTGGAGTTCGTTTCGGCGTCGGATCAGGGGTGTCAGCTGGTGGTAGAGATGGTGTATTCTCCGGCGAAGCCCGTTCAGGCCTCCGAAGGAGTCCAGAAAAACGAGATGTCTGTCTTCTCGAAGGAGCTGCTGGTGGGCATGTTGACCGGAAATCCCGGCGAGATGCTCGGTGATGCCGGCCAGGGTCTGAAGGGTGGACATCCGTCCGTTGATATAGATCCGGTGACGGTCGGTTCCGGAAAGAATTCGGCGGATCAACAGACCTTCCGATGGATCCAAGCCGCTTTCTTCCATCCGGGAGGCGGTGGCACTTTCCGGGCGGATGTCGAAAAACGCCTCGAGTTCGGCGGATTCGGCTCCGGTTCGGATCGTGGATGCGTCCGCGCGTCCGCCCAGAAGCAGATTGACCGCCTGAATGATGATGGATTTCCCGGCTCCGGTTTCTCCGGTCAGTATGGTCAATCCATCCGAAAAACGGATCCGGAGGTCGTCGATGATGGCGAAATTTTTGATCGAGAGTTCCTGGAGCATGGCGTCCGGTTATGGAATTCCCTAGGTTGATTTTTTTCAATCATACCACGTTCAGGTTTGTCCGGGTCAAGCGTTTTCCTTTTCATAATT
>CAZTKB010000240.1:0-5251 GCA_964614125.1 uncultured Desulfobacterales bacterium
TGGAGAAACTGTCTGAAGACGCGGGCAATCGTTGGATCGGACGGCAACACCCAAACCGCTTCCTTCTTCGCCCCGTCTCCCCTGTGCTCCACCCATGATCCAGGAACTGCACCCGTCCGATCAACCGAGTGCGCGCGTCTGAGTTTTTCTCCAAGGGAAAAGTGGGATCGGCCACCCCCGGAAGGCGGGCTGAGTTTGCTGTTTGCCTCCCTGTACGATCCGTCGGCTTTTCACGTGGATTCCCGCTATCACGAGAATGACGTGGGCAAGTTTGGCTCATTATGTCTTGAAATTATGACGGCGACAGGATAAATGAGGTAGGCAAATGCCTGTAGCACCATTTTTTCACCCCTTGACAACGGAGAAGACAATGAAAGCGAAATGGGTTGCCTGGATCGGATTATGGATCGGATGTTGCCTGATGCCTCTGGCCGGCTTTTCGGCCGAAAAGCCCTTTACCTTCGGACTGCTCCTGGTCGGCCCCTACAATGACCGGGGATACAGCCAAGCCCATTACGAGGGCGGGAAATATGTCGAGAAAATGGTGCCCAACACCCGCATGATCTACATCGACAAGGTGAATCCCGCCGACCGGCAGGGAGTGACCATTCCCCAGCTCGTGGACAACATGATCGACCAGGGAGCCACTCTGATCATCGCCAACTCGGATGACATGAAAGACGGAATTCGAGAAGCGGCGGTTCAGCATCCGGACATCCATTTTCTGCATGTTTCCGGGGATGATGTGTTGACCGGAAAAGGCCCCAAGAACTTGTCCAACCTGTTCGGAAAAATGGAATACGGTAAAATGATGGCCGGTTTTTCCGCGGCCATGACGACCCAAACCGGAAAAATCGCTTACCTGGGTCCCCTGATCAACGAGGAAACCCGAAGACTGGCGGCCTCCTGCTACCTGGGCGCGCGCTATGCATGGGAAAAAGTTCTGGGCAAAAAACCCGAGGACCTGAAATTCCAGGTGACCTGGATCGGCTTCTGGTTCAACATCCCCGGCGTCACCATGGATCCCACCCAAGTGAGCCAGAATTTCATCAATAACGGCTATGATGTGATCGTCTCCGGAATCGATACGACCGAAGCGCTGGTCGTGGCTGCCCAGAAGAAAAAAGAAGGCAAGACTGTATGGGCCGTCCCATATGATTACATCGGTGTCTGTGATACCGCTCCGGAAACCTGCCTGGGAGTCCCTTATTTCAACTGGGGACCCGGATATGCGGAAATCGTCAAAAAATCGATGGCCAAAGACTGGAAACCGGAATGGAAGCTGGTTGAACCGGACTGGAAAAACATCAACAACCCGGATACCAGCGGAATCGGTTTTATCAAAGGCAACGCCCTGTCCAAAGAGGCATCGGCCGCCCTGGATACCTTCATCCAGAATCTGGGCAACGGAACCGTCAACCTCTTTACGGGACCGCTCAACTACCAGGATGGGTCTCCCTGGTTGAAAGCCGGTGAAACAGCCTCCTATCAGCAGGTCTGGTATCTGAAGCAGCTCCTGCAAGGGATGGATGGCCAAAGCAGCCCCAAAAAATAGGCAGATCCATGCGGGTGGAACTCCGCCATATCACCAAGTATTTCGGTAAAACCGCTGCCAACGCCAACATCAGCCTGGTTTTGGAGCCTGGTGTCATCTACGGCATTTTGGGAGAAAACGGGGCCGGAAAAAGCACCCTGATGAAAATCATTGCCGGCTACACCCAGAAATCCAGCGGAGAAATCCGGATCGATGGTATGACGGAGGAATACGATAGCCCCTCCCAGGCGGCAGCCTTGGGAATCGGGATGCTCTACCAGGAACCGATGGATTTTTCGCCGTTGTCCGTCGCCGAGAATTTTATGCTGGGGCAGAAGCCGGAACCGGGAACATCCCGCGGCGAATATGTCCGCCGATTGACTGAAACAGCCGACCGGCTGGGGTTTTCTCTCCACCCGCAAACTCCGGTCCACCGGCTGACCGTGGGAGAACGGCAGCAACTGGAACTGACCCGCCTTCTCTCCATGGGAATCGACCTGTTGATTCTGGATGAACCGACCACCGGAATTTCGGAGATCCAGAAGAATATCCTGTTTCAATCCCTGAAATCGCTTGCCCGAGAAGGCAAGACGATCGTACTGGTTTCCCACAAGCTGGGGGATGTCGAGACGCTGTGTGATCAGGTGACGGTACTCCGGCAGGGACGGGTAACCGGTTCTATTTCCGGAACCCCTTCCCGGGAAACCCTGGTGGACATGATGTTCGGCGGAGAATTGTCCGTCGAGAACGCGCGGGTCGCCACCCGATCCGAAGAAGTGGTGCTGGAGCTGAATTCGGTCACGGTCACCGGCGGGAGAACCGGGCTTCATGATTGTTCCGTTGCCATCCATCGAGGGGAAATCATCGGTCTGGCCGGGTTGGAAGGCAGCGGCCAGGCGGAATTTCTCCGAGCGGCGTCGGGTGTCAAGCACCCGGTTCGCGGAAAAATCCGATTTCAGGGAAAAGACATGAAACACCAGGGATATCGGGCATTCCGTAACGGCGGAGCGGTATTTTTACCCCAATCCCGGCTGGAGGAGGGTCTGATCGCGGGTTTGTCCATCGCAGAAACCCTGGCGCTGGTCGAAAAACCCGGTTTTCTTTTGAACCCCCTTCGGATGAAACAACGCGCGGACCAGCGGATCCAAGACTTTCGAATTCGCGGCACCTCGGAATCCTCGGTGGAATCCCTTTCCGGAGGTAATCAGCAGCGTTTGCTCCTGTCCATGCTTCCGGATCACCCGTCCGTTCTCCTTCTGGAAAACCCCACCCGGGGGCTGGATCTGGATTCCACCCGCTGGGTGTGGAACTTCCTGAGACAATACACCGAAACCGGAACCGCCGTGGTCTTTTCTTCGTCTGAATTGGATGAGATTCTGACGTTCTCCGATCGGATCCTGGTTTTTTTCAACGGATTCATTAAAAAGGATGTATTTTCCTCCCAGACCGACATTTCCGATCTGGGCCGGATTATCGCAGGGACATCGCCATGACCTGGTTCCCGTCGAAATCCGGAATTATCCGTGGTCTGCGGGATTTGCTGCTGGTCCTGTCGGTAGTGGGGTTTCTGACAGGCCTTACGGTCATGGCTGCCGGCGTTTCCCCTCCGGACGTACTCACGGCCTTTGTTTCCGGAGCCTTCGGAACATGGGCACGGATCGGCCATGTGATAAAAGTTTTCATCCCCATGGCCCTGTGCGCCTGCGGCCTGCTGTTCACCTTTCGGGTGGGCCTGTGGAACATCGGCGTCGAAGGCCAGATGATCATGGGGGCCGTTTTGACAACCGGAACGCTTCGGGTTCTGGAGGGGGTCTTACCCGGACAAGCCAGTCTGGTATTGTCTTTGCTGACTGCCGCCGCCGGCGGAGGCGCCTGGGCTCTGCTGGCCGGGCTCTTGAAAACACGGGGCGGCATCAATGAAATATTCGCCGGATTGGGGTTGAATTTTGTTGCCCAAGGGTTGACCATCTGGCTGATCTTCGGCCCGTGGAGACAACCAGGCGTCGCATCGATGAGCGGCACGGAAACCCTGCCAAGGGATCTCTGGCTCCAGTTAACCACCCCGCTGAACATTCCCGTCCCGGCGCTGATTCTGACGGCGGCCGCCATTCCGATCACCTTTTTCCTTCTGTCCCGTACCCGCCTCGGCCTTCACCTGAAAGCCATCGGAAACAACCCGGAAGCATCCCGCCTTTTCGGCATGAACGTTCACACCACCATGCTGATCGCCATGATGTTGGGCGGAGGCCTTGCCGGAATCGCGGGATGGGTTCAGGTCGTCGGCGTGTATCACCGCCTGATACCCGCGATTTCCAGCAACTACGGGTACCTGGGGCTGATGGTTGTTCTGCTGGCCGATTTTCGTGCCTTTCTGATACCCGCCATCTCGTTTTTCTTCGCCGCCCTGAATATCGGCAGCATTCAGTTGCCGATGCGGTTCCAGATGGATTCCTCCCTGGGAGGAGTCATCCAGGGCGGATTGGTGCTGACAACCCTGGCGATTCAGGGGTTCCGGGCCCGTCGGTCCGCCCGGGAAGAGGAGATCCCCCTCGATGAATGATCTTCAGATCTCCCTGATGGTCGCCGCAATCCTGGCAGGCGCCGCACCGATCGTTCTGGCCGCCTTGGGAGAAACCATTTCCGAAAAGGCGGGCGTAATCAATCTTTCCCTCGACGGATCGATTCTTTTGTCCGCCATGATCGCCTTCGCCGTTTCCCTGGAAACCGGGTCCCTGCTTGCCGGAACCCTCGCGGGAATGATCGCCGGCGGAGTCGTCGCCGCCGTCGTGGCGGTTTTCAGCCTGTATCTGAACCAGTCCCAGGTCGCGGTCGGTTTTGTCCTGACGTTGATGACCCGGGATCTGGCCTATTTTATGGGAAACTCCTATTCCCGGGTTCCGGGACCTCAGATGGAGAACGTCCCGATTCCCTTGCTGACCGACATCCCGTTTCTGGGAGAAATCCTGTTCACTCACCACCTGATCGTCTACCTGAGCCTGGTTCTGATTCCCGGTGTCTGGTGGTTTCTCTACCGAACCCATGCCGGGCTCCAGGTACGTGCGGTCGGGGAAAATCCGTTGGCTGCCCATATCCGGGGAATCCAACCGAGCACGGTTCAGTTGATATACGCCATTGTGGGTGGGTTGCTGGTAGGACTGGCCGGCGCCGCCTTCTCCTTGTCCGTCAAA
Source organism: uncultured Desulfobacterales bacterium (assembly GCA_964614125.1). GTDB lineage: Bacteria > Desulfobacterota > Desulfobacteria > Desulfobacterales > Desulfatirhabdiaceae > UBA4064. Next base: position 4,723 of record CAZTKB010000240.1, read on the forward strand.
CCCGGATGGGGACGGCCCCAGGGCGCGGAAGGAACCGGATGGATTGCACTGGCGCTTGTGATTTTCGGGGGATGGCACCCTATCCGGGCCGCGATCGGAGCCTACCTGTTTTCCTGGCTTCAGATCATGAGCATCCATTTCCAGGAATGGTTCCCGTTCATTCCGGCCCAGGTTTTCCAGGTGGCGCCGTTCCCGATGATGATCCTGATGCTGCTGGTGGTCAACCTCCTGCGAGCCGACAAAATGGAGGTGTGGATGGAAAACCGGCCGCTATGGCGGAACGTGTTGTCCGCCTTGACCGGATCGGCACCGGCCGGCCTGGGGAAAGTGCTGAAAAAGGAATACTGATACCGGACTGATGGGATCCATAAAAGCCTGTCAGAGGTTTTCAGTTGAAAGTGTTAAGTGTTAAGTTAATCAAACGGCCTTTCCGTCGGAAAGCCGGAACGGGGGACCTATAGCGTTTTTTTTGCAGGGGAGCCGGAACGGGGGACCTATTCCGCCTTTCCCGCAGGAAAAGCTGTCTGAG
>CAZTKB010000241.1:0-5215 GCA_964614125.1 uncultured Desulfobacterales bacterium
ATCCCCTTTGTATTTTTTCCACAGACCGGCAAAGTCGGAAGCCTGGGGAGTTGGAATCTCGGTATCGGTTGCCAAAATGGCGATATAATCCAGTGCGGGATCAAAGGTCGTGGTGAAGTCGGTTCCTTGGTCGTCACTGGCGTAGGCGATATAGACAAAAGCACTGGCACCATCAGATCCGGCATCGCCTTTTTCGCCTTGATCTCCTTTTTCTCCTTGCGCTCCGGTATCACCCTGTAGTCCTTGAAGGCCTTGCGGTCCAGGAGGCCCAGGAAGCCCCTGAAGTCCAGTCGGTCCTTGAGGACCTTGCGGTCCGGTAGCTCCTTGGGGACCTTGTGGCCCCTGAGGCCCTTGCGGTCCAGTAGCTCCTTGCGGACCTTGTGGCCCCTGAGGACCTTGGGGTCCGGTAGTCCCTTGCGGACCTTGTGGCCCTGCAGGTCCGGTTTCACCTTGCGGTCCTGCAGGCCCTGTCTCTCCGGTGTCGCCTTGATATCCTCTTGGCCCACGTTCTCCCTGTTCACCTTTCTCTCCCTGGGGGCCCTGCAACCCTGCCTGGGTTTGAGAGAGTGCCTTCACTCGAAGTCGTAAGGGATCTGACCCGGCAACGGAGACAAATTCGACATAATGATATTTAATGCCTGCATTGTTGTCAATCTCGGCCAGTACGGGAATAACAATAGTAATATTTGAATTGGAGTAGGTCATGGTGGAGGGGATTTCAACCAAGCCATCCGGCGATGTGATGGATACAACAGAAAACTCCGAGCCGACGGCAAGCGCCTGGGGACCGTTGATGTTGCTGAGAGAAAGATTAAATGCAGATGCATCCTGGAGGGTTACCCCCTCCAGGGAGAGGCTGCCGGTACCGGACAAATAAATATTGGCGGCAAAGGCATTCTGGTAACATGCAAGGATGAAAAAACAGAAAAGAAAAATTTTGGTGTGCAGAAGTGGTTGAAATTTCTTCATGGACTCTCCTTAATAAATGGGGGTATAGTGAAGTGTTTTGTTTTTATGCCTTAGGGAATAAGAAATTGGGATTGTAAGGAAAGTTAAATCTCCTTTTCCCATATCTCATATCATGTCAGGGAGTCAAGCTCAGAATGTAACAAATATATGAATATTCCTATGTCGATAACCTGATCTATAAAAGTGTTGAATATGGCCAATACCAATCCTCTTCCCCGAAGAAAAATCAGGATCCTGTTTCTGTGCACCGGCAATACCTGCCGGAGCCAGATGGCCGAAGGCCTGACCCGCCACCTGAAAGCCGATGTTGTCCAAGCCTGGTCGGCAGGCACTGACCCCGGAACGGTAGACCCGCTGGCTGTCCAAGCCATGGCGGAAATCGGTGTGGATATATCCGGATACCGGTCCAAATCCATAGACAGTCTGGAGCAGAAAACGTTTGATTATGTGGTTACCCTTTGTGACCATGCCAATGAATCATGTCCCTTATTTCCCGGGAAGGCAATTCGGCGGCATATGGGGTTCCCCGATCCACCGGCCCTGTCCCGGGAGGCAAAAAATGCAGAAGAGGCCATGGTCCATTATCGCCGGGTTCGGGATCAGATTCGGGACATGGTGGAAAAGCTGCCGGAAATCCTGATGACCGATTGACGGATGGTTAAATACAAGACATACGATAGATCTGCTATCTTCACATAGGACGGCATGAAATTACACGAGTTGGGTTTTGATCCATGGTTCGAGGCGGTTGCGGATGAGTTCCGTCTGAATGGGTGTGGCTTTGCCCGGGTATCGGCTGTGGATCGCGGTTTTTTCCGCATTCTGGATGAATTCGGAGAAGTTCAGGCCGAGCTGTCAGGGAAACTCGCTTTCCAGGCGAATTCTGCCACTGACTTGCCCTGTACCGGCGATTGGGTGGTCGCGAGCTTTCATGACGGCCGTACCGCGGCCGTCATTCATCGGGTCTTCCCTCGAAAGTCATTCCTGCGACGAAAAGCCGCGGGTCAAACTGTCGGTTTCCAGATGATTGCGGCCAACATCGACACCGCTTTTTTGGTGCAGTCCTGCCATGTCGATTTCAACCCCCGCCGGTTGGATCGATATCTGGTCATGGCGGCGGAGGGAAACGTGGAGCCGGTGGTGGTTCTGACGAAAACGGACTTGATTCCACGGGATCAATTGGAAAAACAGGTTTCGACGATTCATTCCGCCACGAACGCCAGGGTGATCACTCTCAGCAATGTCACCGGCATCGGATTCGATACCTTTCAGGAAACGCTTACGGCGGGAAAGACATACTGCCTGCTCGGTTCGTCGGGTGTAGGGAAGACGACGATTGTGAACCGCCTGATGGGACGCGATGCTTTTGCTACCCAGAAGGTCAGCGGGACCGGAGAAGGCATTCATACTACCTCACGACGGCAGCTCATCGTTCTTCCCCAGGGGGCGCTGCTGATGGACACTCCGGGCATGCGGGAACTGGGGGTAGCCGGCGCCGCAGAGGGGGTCGAAACGGGGTTCGAGGAAATCGCAGCACTGGCCGAAGATTGTCGGTATGCGGATTGCGGCCACGAACATGAGCCCGGGTGTGCCGTCCGGGCTGCAATGGAAAGCGGGGAATTGGGAAAAGATCGATATCTCAGCTATATCAAACTAAAAAAAGAAGCAAACTATTTCGGTATGTCTTCTTTGGAAAAGCGGCAGAAGGAAAAAACTTTCGGCCGCTTCATGAAATCGGTAAAAAAACGGATGAAAAAATAAAACGGCTGCACCGTATTTCAGGATGCACGCTGAAACACGGAATTCACCAGATCCTGCGCGTCTGCTTGCAAACGAATCAGATGGTCCTTTCCCAGAAAACTTTCGGCGTATATTTTGTAAACGTTTTCGGTGCCTGACGGGCGTGCGGCGAACCACCCGTTTTGGGTGACTACCTTGAGCCCTCCGATCGGCTGATCGTTTCCGGACGCCCGGGTGATCTTGGCCAGAATGGGATCTCCCGCCAGTTCGGAGGTGGTCACCTGGTCGGGGGCGAGGTTCAGCAAGGCGGCTTTCTGTTGAGGATTGGCGGGTGCATCCAGCCTCTCATAGACCGGGTCCCCGAATCGGCCGGCCAGTTCCCGGTACAGGGAACTGGGTGTTTTTCCCGTGACGGCGGTCATTTCGGCCGCTAGAAGATCCAGAATGATCCCATCTTTGTCCGTGGTCCACACAGTTCCGTCTTTTCTCAGAAACGATGCCCCGGCGCTTTCCTCCCCGGCAAACCCCAGTTGCCCATGAATCAGACCATCCACGAACCACTTGAACCCGACGGGAACTTCCACCAGGTTTCGCCCCAGAGACACGGCCACCCGGTCGATCATGGCACTGCTGACCAGGGTTTTCCCGACCGCGGTGCTGGGCGGCCACGCCGGCCGATGCTGAAACAGGTAGTCGATGGCTGCGGCCAGATAGTGGTTGGGGTTCATCAATCCGGCATCCGGTGTGACGATACCGTGGCGGTCCACATCCGGATCGTTTCCGAAGGCCAGATCATAATCCTGTTTCAGGGAAATCAGGCGGGCCATCGCGTAGGGAGACGAACAATCCATACGAATTTTTCCATCCTTATCCACGGTCATAAATCCGAAGGTCGGATCCACGGCAGGGTTGACCACGGTCAGATCAAGGTTGTACCGTTCCCCGATCGGGCCCCAGTAATCGACGGACGCGCCTCCCATGGGATCCACCGCCATTCGGAGTCCGGACCGCCGGATCCTGTCCATATCGATTATCGCGGTCAGATCCTCGACATATGGTTGAATATAGTCATATTCATGGACACAATCCGAATTTCTGGCTTTTTCAAAGGGGGCGCGCCGGATGTCGGTCTGTCTGGCCATCAACTCGTTGGCGCGATCCTGAATCCAGCGGGTGACGGAGGCGTCCGCCGGCCCCCCGTGGGGGGGATTGTATTTGATCCCCCCATCTTCCGGGGGATTGTGAGAGGGTGTGATGACGATTCCATCCGCCTGGGCGATATGGCTCCGGTTCCAGGAAAGGATGGCATGGGAAATCACAGGGGTGGGGGTGTATCCGTCTCCTGACTGGATCATCGTTTCCACCCGGTTGGCCGCCAGAACTTCCAGCGCGGTGACGAAGCTGGGTTCGGAAAGGGCATGCGTGTCCTTTCCCAGAAACAGGGGGCCGGTGATTTTCTGCATGGCCCGGTATTCACAGATTGCCTGGGTGGTGACCAGGATATGCTCCTCATTGAAATTGCTGGCAAAGGAGGATCCACGGTGTCCCGATGTCCCGAACTCCACCCGCTGCGCGGTGACCGATGGATCCGGACGGCGGACATAATAGGCGGTGATCAGCCTGGGTATATGAACGCGGAGATAGTCCGGAGCCGGTTTTCCGGCCAACGCATGAACGGCCATGGTATCCTCCTGTGTGGTGATCAGATCGAAACGAACATGCCGGCGCGATCGGTTGGTCAGAGCGCCGCCAGACCCAGAGAACCAAGTTTTTCAGCAGTCGGAATTCCGTTCCGGGTCCATCCCCGGTAGTCATAGTACGGATCCAGCATTTCTTCCAGATGGCATACCATGCCTTTGATCGGGCCTTCCGGCATCGGTTCGGAGGTCATCCGGGGCGGCAGGCTGTCCTGCTTCCGGTCGAAACCGGCACGTTGCAGAAACAGGCGTTCGGCGTTGAAGATCCTCTCCCCGGCCGCTTCCAGTTCCTCCAATGTGTATCCGGCTCCGGTGGCGGCGTTGATCAGGTCCAGAACACCGGTGGGACGGAGATCCATCGTCCCGTCCGTCAAATATCGCACGGTGAAGAACACGCAAAGTCCCGCCGCGTCGATGATGCAGAAGATGTCCTGCCATTTGGCGACCATTTCGGATTTGTCGTGATAACTTAGCGGATCGACGGGATAGGGAACCCCCAGAAGCTCGCAATATGCGGTATCCCCCCGCATATGGGAAGCCCCCATCGGAGAAGTGGCGTAATTCAGGCCCAATCCCTGCGCTCCGCGCGGATCATACCCGGCAAAATCCATACCTTTGGAGACCATCGCCAGCTCCGGGTGGCCATACCGCGCGCCGAGTTTCAGGCTTCCTTCAGCCAGTTGGTCTCCAAAACCCTTGCGATATGCGGTTTCCCGGACCAGATCGATGACCGCGTCCCCATCCCCCCAGGAAAGGGGCCTGCCGACGATTGCCGAATCCAGATATCCTTTTTCCACCATTTCCATGGC
>CAZTKB010000242.1:0-5211 GCA_964614125.1 uncultured Desulfobacterales bacterium
ACAGGATAGGGACTATTTTGCCCGAGCACTTCCCCTCGGAGGCGAAGTAAATGGCCATGGACATGGCCCGGGTGACGGCACCGGAAACGGCGGAGACGGGCCCAAAGACGGTTCCGGATACGGTCCGGGAGACTGCAGCCTGTAGATATCCACAACACCGTACCCCCAGACTCTTGGATTGCCGCACCTGGGATTTGTGGGGGGAGGCAGTTTTGGCTGGCCTAGCTGTGGCCGTCTTACCGAAAAAAAATGGGCCTCCTTACCAGAGGCCCATTTAATCCGATATTCCCCTCCCGTTTGTCAATCTGTTCTGAATTTTTCCCTCTATTCCTTTCTCCAATAATATGGGGATCAACAACCAGTGCCGATGTGCTTTTTAAGATCATCAGTCACCGGTATGAACAGAATTCCCTGACAAACACATCAAACAAGGCATTCAAGTCCCGGCTGGAAATCTTCAACAACGACAGCCCACTCACATCCGCTCTTCTTTACCGCTTTCTTCATCATGCCGAAACTGTCATCATAGACAGAAAAGCTACCGGATGAAAGACATCGTCCAGCCCTGACAAAATATTCATCGGCAGTCATTGAAACCAATCGGGTCAAATCAATGACTACTTTGACTGCTTTGTTTGACTGACATTTATTAACCCAATGCTTTTCCATCATTTTCACTCCGGTACCAACACTTGGCAATCCCGAAACCTCCCATCAATAGGGATAGCAACAAAATTCCCCATGAGGTCATCGTCGGTACCTGTGTGATGGTGGGTGTCATTATTTCTACCGTGGCCTGAGCCTGAATCGGACCGGTTTGATCGGAATCTGCTGTCGCAACATTCGTCTTCGGCTCGGTGGCTGTTTCAGAATAGGTGCACTGGAAAGATCCACCCACTGCCAGTTCGGCTGGAACTTGACAAGAAACCGGAAGGCTGTCGTCTACAAGGGTTACCCCTGTCAGTGGTGAGTTGCCTGTGTTGATCACGATGATCTTATAGTACACCCGTGTTCCCGCAGAGACAGACACTGAGGAGGTGAAGGGTCCGCTTATATCTGTTGATACGCCTTTGCTGATGTCGATGGCGGACGTCGGGGATTCTTTGATGAGGACGTCTGCCTGAGCCTGAACTGCATCCGTTTGATTGGAATCTGCTGTCGCAACATTCGTCTTCGGCTCGGTGGCTGTTTCAGAATAGGTGCACTGGAAAGATCCACCCACTGCCAGTTCGGCTGGAACTTGACAAGAAACCGGAAGGCTGTCGTCTACAAGGGTTACCCCTGTCAGTGGTGAGTTGCCTGTGTTGATCACGATGATCTTATAGTACACCCGTGTTCCCGCAGAGACAGACACTGAGGAGGTGAAGGGTCCGCTTATATCTGTTGATACGCCTTTGCTGATGTCGATGGCGGACGTCGGGGATTCTTTGATGAGGACGTCTGCCTGAGCCTGAACTGCATCCGTTTGATTGGAATCTGCTGTCGCAACATTCGTCTTCGGCTCGGTGGCTGTTTCGGAATAGGTGCAACCGAAAGATTCACCTACTGCCAGTGTGGTTGGAACTACACAATCAAGTGGAAGGATATTGTCATCAAGGGTGATTCCATTCAGTACTACGTTGCCCGTATTTTGCACCCGGATGTTGTACCAGACAGTCGTTCCTGCAAAGACACTTACCGAAGGACCAAACGGACCCTCCTGACTTGTGCTAACCCCCTTACTGATGGAAATACCCGGTTCCGTCGGCGGGGGAGGCGTATTTACTCTGTAGTTGTCTTTTTTGCCGCCCACATCGACGCCGTACTCTCCGCAGTCGCCTTCCTGAATTGTATAGGCGGCAATGCAGAACATACCGGTTTCCGGAATTGTCAACGATCCCGAAGCGACCACGATCTTGGGATCACAAGAAGCGCCACCCGGCTTGCCTGTGATCGACCAGTTGTAGACACCAGGGTCAAATCCATCCCCATTGATAAATACAGTACTGCCAACATCATATTGATTAACATTCTGTGGATCGCCGCAACCACCGGTAGTTGTCCAAATGGCGCCCTTGGCAAAGGCAATTCCGCTCAGGCCCAATGCTAAGGCTAACACACTAAACACTATTATTACGAACTTCGCTTTTTTCATAACATAACTCCTTCCTGGTATCACCCGTTAAATTTTATCCCATTTTCATCGATTTAGTTCCATACGGAAATCACCGGTCGAGGGTGGCCAGTTCCCGTTTCCCTTCCATTTCATTCCCTTTTTCCAAAACTTTCCGCTTTCTTCCGATTATTCCAGGCAGTATTCTATGCCATCTGTTTTGTATGGATCTCACTCATCTCGACAGGTGGTACCCATGGGACCGATTTCTCCCATCCCGAAAAAGCGGAAAGCAACAGGATCCTGCAGACCTTTCGCAACCGAAGGCGAAACACAAAATAAATAATTCCTGAATAGAATTCCGGGCATTCTAAATGAAAGGATATTCTATTCGGTCAATTTTCAGGAAAGAAATTTCAGTTCCGAACCCCATTCAACAATGAAGGTATTCAGATTTACCTTATACCATGCCTCAAAATACTGGGAATACCAAAAAACTACTGGTTTTATACTAACCAAAAGCCAGTCAAGTTTTTTAACTAATTGATACCTTTACAATTAATTTTCCCGTTTATAAATTTCATCCTGGAAATTTTTTGTAAACAACCATGAAAGGAGCCAAATTATGATCCGCTGAAGGGGCTCAAAAAAACCCAGATCCTCCAATTCGCAAATACGGGTTTGTGATTTGCATCGATAAGCTGAAAATCTTTTTTCAGGATGTCCGTTCCCCAAAAGATTTTGTTTTGCATCTCACAATTGGGCAATTTTGGCAGGACGAGCATATCCGGAATTATCTGAAAGACCGGGTGCCATTGGGGACCGGTGCCGGTTTCCACGTTGGTTTTAAACGACACAAAAAATAACGTGATCCCTTCGGATTAAATTCCTCCGCAGCATTACCGTTGCCGGCGGTATTGGCTGCAGCACAGGTACTGTCGTGGATTATACGGCTGTCAACCTTCCTCCCGCGGGATGGGGCGGGCTAATTGCCTGTTTGACAGAGAGGCAGCTCATTTGCCAAGTTGGGATCTCTCCTCGGCAGCATTGACTATTTGCCCGGAAAATATTACATCAGCCGGAAAGGGATCTGCTATCCCCTGATTACCCGAACCCTGGATAATCTTATGTCCGACAATTCTTGTACAACCAGCCAGCTGTCTTCTGACCCGAAAAACTCCTCAACGGAACCTCTATGGGAATTTATTCCCATTTCCGACTATGAGATCCCCAGTATTCCGGTACGAAGCGGAGCCACCCGCCTCTGGGAATCTTTTCGTCAATTATTTCGCCATTCACCCGACCCAAAACCTGGGTTTCTCTCCAAACCGGAAAAACTTCAAGCTTTACCGCCGGAACACCTCTCTCGGCTCGTTCCCCTTCCAGACTGGTCGGAAACCGTTGAGGCTCTGGAGACCACCCTCCAAGGCTGGATGTCGGAGACGGATTCATCATCCGGGCCCTGTTTTGTGATCGGACAACCATTTTCGGGGAATTCAGAAATCCTTTCCAGATGGGCTGTGAGACATGGTGCGGTGTGTATCCAGGCGCCGACCTATGAACAGATTCGACAGGGAGATGCCGTCTGGATAAAAGACCTGTTTGGTTCCATTCCGCTATCTGTACTTCCGGATCTGGAACACTGGTTTCTGCGCCACGTCAATGGACTGAATCTCGTTCGGCAGTTGTGGGAAGAATTGGAATCCAGTGTTGCGGGCAAGGTTGTTATCGGGTGTGACAGTTGGGCATGGGCCTATCTAAACCGGGTTTGGGCAGTCCCGCATTCCGATGCACTGACTTTGAAAGCCTTTGACGGAGCGCGTTTGCAACGTTTCTTTTCCCGTATCCTGCACCCGATGCCCCACAACCGAATCCGGTTTCGGGATGTCTCCACCGGGAATGACCTTTGGTGCGTACCGGCCGAAACTGAGAAGCCAACGGAAGAAATGATTCGTCTGGCTGCGTATTGCCGGGGAAATGCCCTAACAGCTCTATATCACTGGAGGAAGCGTCTAGTATCCGCGCCCGAAGGAAACTGCCCGGAATCTGAGGGAGAAACACCGAACTTATGGACTGACCAACCGGGAGAAATCAGCCTGTGGGTTTCCGACATTCCACCGGAACCGGTTTGGCCGGGAGGTAATGAAGAAGAGGAAGCGATGCTGCTGACACATGCCCTGCTGGTACACGGAGGTCTCCCGGAATACCTGTTTCCGGATTTACTTCCGATTACTGAAACACGTTGCAGCTCGCTGATGCAACAACTACGCCGGTCCCAGATCGTAGATTTCCAGAACGGGCGGTGGTCGGTCCGGGAGTTCTGCTACCCGGCGGTTCGGAACCGGCTCCGGACAAAAGAGTATCTGGTGGATTGGTTTTAGGAGGCAAGCAAGCCATGGAAACTCAGAATCAGATAGCGCAGATTTTCAAACGAATTGATTCCGACGCGCTTATGGAAATGGCGCTCATTGTTCTCATGGCTATCACCTTGATCCTGATTGTCCAACGATGGCTTCCCTGGGCCGCCAACCGCCTGTCCGGGAAAAAAAGACTGATGTTACTGGCCTCGGTGCCTTTCATTCGCCTGGCCATCATTTTGACGGCATTCGTAATGATTGTCCCATCCCTGATTGAACCCTCGATTCAGAATATGGTAGCCCTTCTGGGAACTGTAGGCTTGGCCTTGGGATTTGCTCTCAAAGATTACGCCAGCAGCCTAATCGCCGGTATTGTGTCCATTGGAGAGCAGAATTATCGCAATGGAGACTGGGTCCGAATAGGGGATGTGTATGGGGAGGTACGCCATATTGGTATGCGTACCGTAGAAATCGTCACCCCGGATGATGATCGGGTTCTGATTCCGCACAACCTGATCTGGAAACACCCGGTGTACAACGCCAACAACGGTGACGCCCGTTTGCAGTGTGTGGCCAATTTCTATGTGCATCCGGATCATGACGCCCGGTTGGTTCGCCGAAAACTGGAGGATGTGTCATTGACCAGCCCATACCTGTATTTTGAAAACGGCATTACCGTTGTACTACAGTAGACGCCATGGGGAACCTATTACCGGATAAGAGCCTATCCGGTGGATTCGGCGCAGCAGTTTCGATTTATTT
>CAZTKB010000243.1:0-5195 GCA_964614125.1 uncultured Desulfobacterales bacterium
AGACAGCTTTTCCGGCGGGAAAGGCGGAATAGGTCCCCCGTTCCGGCTTTCCGGCAGAAAGGCTGGTAGCTCATCCCCTCCCCAGTGGTGGGGGGAGTAAAAGACAGGACAAGGCCTCCCCCGCCTCGGCTTATCGGCTGTGTAGGAGCGACCGGCGGGTCATACGCCTGGCTGAAAACTGAACTTGAATAACTGAACATGGAAAACTTTTTGGGGTTGTCTTTCGGATCAATGCAGGATACATAAGGATACATTTCTCTCCCGCCGTTTCTGGAGGACCCCGGATGCCGAAATCCCGAAAAAAAAGATCCCTTAAGGCCGGCCTGCCCCCCGGAACCCTGGTTCATATAGGTACGGACCATGCGGAGCCTGCCCGGGCGACCCTAATAGAATATGGCGAAAACCGCCTGGTGGAAACCGATGCTTCTTCTCTGGAGGGAGTGGGCCTCGAGCCGGACCGGGAAGGAGTTCTCTGGCTTCACATTGATGGATTGAGCAACATCGGTTTGCTGGAGGAAGCAGGAAAATCTTTCGGTCTCCACACGCTGACCCTGGAGGATATCCTGAACACGGAACAGCGACCCAAATTCGAGGATTACGGGGAATATCTCTACGTTGTCATGAAATATGTGTATCTTGATTCCCGGGGACGGCTGGACTCCGATCAGGTCAGCATTCTTCTGGGAGACAACTGGGTGATATCCGTCCAGGAAAAGGCCTCCAGCCTGCTGGAACCGATTCGGTCCCGGCTTCGTTCCGGAATGGGTCGGCTTCGAAAATTCGGTGCGGACTACCTCGCGCATGCCTTGATTGACGGGATTGTCGACAGCTGTTTCGTGGTTCTGGATCATTTCGGCGAACGGATTGAAGAACTGGAAAACACCGCCCTGTTACACCCGACACCGGAGATCTTGCAGGATATTCAAGCTCTGAAGCGGGATATCATTCAACTTCGCCGGTCGGTGTGGCCGCTTCGTGAAATGATCCTTAGTCTGAGCCGGACAGACTCTACCCTGATTCGGGAACCCTCCCAGGTGTATTTCCGGGATGTGGCGGATCATGCGGTCCAAGTCGCGGAGACCATCGAAACCTACCGTGACATGTTGTTCGAAATGCTCGATATCTATTTGACAGGCATCAGCAACCGGATGAACGAAGTCATGAAGGTGCTGACGGTCATCGCGACGCTGTTCATGCCGCTAACCTTTATTGCCGGTGTCTATGGAATGAATTTCAGGTATATGCCCGAACTCGAGTGGCGTTGGGGCTATCTGACCGTATGGGGGGTGATGGCGGTGGTCGCCGGATGTATGATGGTGTATTTTCGATCTCGAAAATGGCTTTAATCGGAAAAGAGCCCGAACAACCAACAGGAGGGCCGTCATGAAGGTGGAGATGTCCACGAAGGTACCGGATCTGGGGCCTGTGCTCGAAAAAATTCGGATGATCTTTTCCCGAATCCCGTTTCCGGAAAAGGGAGCGGTGAAATATCTGATTCTGGGCGTGATTGGACTAGTGGTGTCTTTTGAGTTGATCTTTGTGTATGTGGAACCCAATGAATTCGGGATCAAGGTGAAGCGGATGGGGATGAACCGGGGGGTACAGACGGATGTCTACACCGCCGGCCTTCATCTGGTGATTCCCTACCTGTGGGAGATGCATCGCTTGCCTCGCGAGGTCCAGGTTCTGGAACTGACCGCCTTTCCCCAGACCGCTTCGGATCGGGCCAGAAAGGATCGGGTGGCCCATATCCAGACCTCCGACGGGTTTTTTGTGGATGTGGATGTTTCGATCCTGTATCGGATCGTGGATCCTTATCTGGTGTTCACCAAGATCGGGCCGGGGACTTTGTTTGAGGACAACGGGATCATCCCCAAAGCGGAGCCGGCGTTGAAGGAGACGCTGGGAAAACTGACAACCGAGGATTTTTACAACAGCCCGCTCCGGGTGAAAAAGGCCCGGGAGGCCAGGGACCGTCTCAACGAAGAACTGAACCCCAAGGGGATTCAGGTGGATCAGGTGATGGTGCGGTATTTCCGTTACAGCCCCGAGATTCAGAAAAACATCGAGGAAAAGAAACTGAAGGATCAATTGGTGTTTACCAATCAGGCGGCAGGGCGGGCGGCACGCGAAGAGGCGGAGCTGAAGAAGATCATCCAGGAAGGCCGGGTGGCTGTCGAAGTGCAACTGGAGCAGGGCCGGGCCTATGTGACCCGTAAAACCGCGGAAAAGGATCTGTATGTACGGACCAAGGTTGCGGAAGCGGATCTCCTGGTCAAACTGGCGGAAGCAGAAAAGGTCCGATTGAAAAACGACGCGCTGAAAGGGATCGGGTCCGAACGAATGGTGGGGCTCAAGATGGCCGATGTCTACCGAGGCCTGGATCTGATTGTTCTGCCCAGTGACGGCCGGACCGGGGTCAATCCGCTGGATCTGGACAGTACGCTTCGGCTGTTCGATGTACGGAAAGGAGGCACCCCATGAGACGCTGGATTGGTCTGATCATCGGGTTGGGGTTTCTGGTCGGGACTTCGGGGTGTGTGTTTTACAAAACCGGAGAAACCGAGGTGGGGGTTCGAACGGTCAAATTCAGTCTGACCGGGAAAAAAGGCGTGGAAGACAAGGCATATTCTCCGGGCGGAACGTATATTTTTTTGCCGGTGATCAACGATTGGCATACCTTTGATACCAAGCTGCAGAATCTGGAAATGGTCTATGAAAAAATCCAGGGGGACCGGCAAAACCGGGACGACCTGCTCTTCAAGACCATCGACGGAAATGATATCAGCCTGGATGTGATCATCGCCTACCGGATCGATGCGGAAAGGGCGCCCTATATTCTCCAGAATGTGGCGGAAAGCAATCAGACGCTTCGAGATAAAATCGTAAGAACCATCGCAAGGAGCAAACCACGGGATATTTTTGGGGAGTTGACCACCGAAGAGTTTTATGTGGCGGAAAAGCGGGAATTGCAGTCCCAACGGGCCAAGGAGGTGCTTCAGGTCATCTTGGGGCCGATGGGGATCGTGGTCGAAAAGGTTCTGACCAAGGACTACCGGTTTAACAAAGAATATCAGAAAGCCATCGAAGACAAGAAAGTCGCGGATCAGCAGGTGCAGAAAAACCGGTCCGCCCAGCATGCGGCATTGGAGGAATACAAGAAGAAGTTGGAAGAAGCCCGCGGAGAGGTCAACAAGATGGTGGCGGATGCGGACGGAGTTTACCAGAAGGCCCAGATCGAGGCCGATGTGTATTATGAAAAGCAGAAACTGCTGGCAGAAGCCATCCGGGCAGAAGGTATTGCGGAGGCCAAGGGGATTCTGGAAATGAATAATGCCTTGGCAGGATCCGGCGGAGAGGCGCTTGTGAAATTGCGGATCGCCGAAGCCATGGAGGGAAAGAGGATTATGCTCTTGCCGGTTTCCGAAGGTGGAATGAACCTGAAAACCACGGATATGAACCGGCTGTTGGAAGTCATGGGAGTTCGCTCGTTGGCTGGTGGAACGAAACCAGGGGAGTGATTCCGGCATTACAAAAAAGATGCCATTCATACAGGCGACAAGCTGTAGGATCGGGAGAGGACATGGGGCGTAAAACATTGTACCAGAGGACGGGAATATGGCTGGTTCTGGTTTTCGGGGTATTGGTCATGAGGATGGGGGGGGATTCCCATGCCATGACCTACGAAGAATGTTTGTTGGAAGCCATCCGCATGGCTTCCCCGGAAACACCGGTGGAGTCGATCCGGTCCCAATGCAGTTTGGAGACGATCCGAAATGCGGATGCGGCAAAGAAACGTGGCGAGGGGACCATGCCGGAATCGGCTGAGGCCGAAACCTCACCTTCTGTGGTTGAAAAACGCCTGGCCAAGGAAACCCGGACCCTGGACAATCCCTTTGCGCTGACCAGCCATCGCCCGAATTATGTGTTGCCGGTCACCTATTCCACCTCCATGAATGAAAAACCGTCTCCAGGTGCGGAAACCTACTCCGACAATTGGGAATTGAAATTCCAGATCAGCCTGAAGTACCGGGTTTTGGAAAACTTGATCCGAAACAATGGGAATTGGTATATCGCCTATACCAACCAGTCTTGGTGGCAGGCGTATAACGGCGATGAATCCAGCCCGTTCCGGGAAATCAATCACGAGCCTGAGACTTGGATCCAGTTCGACTCCGGCCGGGAAATTTTCGGCTTTTCCAATGCCCAACTGCTGTTTGGGGCCGTACATCAGTCCAACGGCCGGAGTATGCCCTTTTCCCGGAGTTGGAACCGCCTGTATGTGCAGATGATCGGGAATATCGACAACCTGGTTCTCAGCCTTAAACCCTGGTACCGGATCCCTGAATCGGAATCCGAGTCCCCCTTGGACTCCTATGGAGACGACAACCCGGATATCAGTCGTTTCATGGGGTACGGGGAGTTCCGGATGGTGTACACGAAAAATAGCCGTGTTTTCAGCCTGATGTTCCGGAACAACCTGCGGACCTCGGAAAATAAGGGGGCAGTGGAGTTGGGATGGAGCTTTCCCATCTTCCGGAAACTCAGGGGCTATGTGCAGTATTTCAACGGCTATGGCGAGAGTCTGATCGACTATGATGCGTCAGTGAACCGGTTCGGTCTCGGCCTGATGCTGTCCGATTGGCTGTGATCAGGCGGTGCTGGCCAGTTTCTCCAACAGGCGTTGGTGGATGCCATCGAATCCGCTGTTGGACATGACCAGGATCACATCCCGGGGGCGGGCCTCTTTGCGCAGGAATTCGACGATGGATTCGGTGTCCGGAAACAGGGCGGCATTCAGGCCAAGACGGTTCATGTCTGCCACCAGTTTTTCCGGAGACATTCGTTCTTCTGCCGGAACCTTGGCGATCCGGGAGGGAGTTCGGATGCAAACCATGTCGGCGCCCTGAAAGGCGGATGGATAGACATCCTGAAATATTTTCCGCATGCTGGTATGGGTACCCGGTTCGAAAACCGCGATCAATCTGCCGGAAGAAAAACAGGGACGGACAGCTTCGATAGTTTCCCGGACGGCTGTGGGATGATGGGCGAAATCATCCATCACGGTTACACCATTCACACATCCCCGAACCTCTTGCCTCCGGTGGACCCCCTGAAATGATGCAATGGCCTCGGCCGTGATTTCGGCGGGGATGCCGATACTCTCGGCTACCGCTGTCGCCGCCACCGCGTTC
>CAZTKB010000244.1:0-5184 GCA_964614125.1 uncultured Desulfobacterales bacterium
CGGTCACCCCGATTTTCTGAAAAGGCGGCCGGCGAGCCCTCCATTCGGACCTAGCCCTCCGGAACAGCTGGCGTTCGGCTACAGACACCTCCGCTTCACAGTCCCCTTGGCCCCAATTTGACATGCCCCCGTGACATTATTGCTTGAATTCTGTTCATGTCTCTGATATCTGTCACAGTGCCGTTACAGGCTATCGGGAAAGAATGATAAATCAACATGTTAAAAAAGGAGGAGGAAGAGATGCGAAAAGTCATGGTGACTGTTGGGCTTTGTCTGGCCCTGGCTCTGATGCTGACGCCGGGTGTGTGGGCCAAGAACGATACCATCAAAATCGGGTTGAACATCCCCCTGACGGGTGACATTCCGAAGGTCGGCGAAGGCTCCAAGTACGCCGCGGAAATGGTCAAGGAAAAGGTGAAAGCCCAAGGCGGACTCAAGGTCGGGGCCAAAACCTATGACCTGGAATTCATCTACGAGGACAATGAATCCAAGGCCGAATCCGCCACCGCAGCCGCCATCAAGCTGATCACGCAGGACATGGTTCTGGGCGTGATCGGGCCGCAGTCCAGCAAGCAGGCCATTCCGGCGGGCGAAATCAACGATTCGTACAAAACCCCCATGATCTCCCCCTGGTCGACCAACCCCAAGACCACCAAAGACCGTCCGTATGTCTTCCGCGGCTGCTTTCTGGATCCCTTCCAGGGACCGGTTGCGGCCAATTTCGCCACCAAGGAATTCAACGCCAAAAAAGCCGCCGTTCTGTTTGACATCGCCAGCGACTATCCCAAGGGACTGGCCGAATTCTTCAAGGAAGCCTTCGAAAAACTGCACGGCCCCGGATCGGTGGTTGCGTTTGAAACCTTCACCACCAAGGACCGGGATTTCAGCGCCCAGCTGACCAAAATCATCAAATCCGGCGCCGATTTCCTCTTCACCCCCCAATACTATGATGAAGTTCCCCTGATCGCCAAACAGGCACATGACCTGGGATGGAAAAAACCGATCATGGGCAGCGACAGCTGGGGATCCGCCGAGCTGATGAACCTGTGCGGGGATGACTGCAAAGGCCTGTTCTTCACCACCCATTACGCAGCGGCCGGTGCCAAGGGCGCCACCAAAGAATTCATCGACAACTACAACAAGAAATATGGATACATTCCGGATGACGTCGCGGCCCTGACCTGGGATTCCATCTGGCTGATGCTCACTGCCATCCAGAACACCGGCGGACTGTCCGGAAAAATCGACAAGGACCGGGACGCGCTGAAAGACCAGCTGGCCAAGATCAAAGACTTTGACGGCATCACCGGAAAAATGACCTTCACCCCGGAAGGCGATCCCAGCAAATGCGCCGTGGTCGTCAAGATCAACCAGCAGGGCGAATTCGAGTTCTATCAGTCCGTCTGCCCGTAATCTTCGCCTGTTGTTTGTCTTTTTCCACATGTGCAAAGGTGTGATGCCCGGCATCCGCCTTTGCACATTTTTTTGAAGGAGCCGGATGTGGATATCCAAACGTTTTTTCAGAATCTGATCAATGCCATGCAATGGGGCAGCTTCTACGCGCTGATCGCGCTGGGCTACACCCTGGTCTACGGCGTCTTGCTTCTGATCAACTTCGCCCATGGGGACATCTTCATGGTCGGCGCCTATATCGGTTTTTTCGTGGCCACCTTCCTGCTTGGAAGTTACGCCTTTCAACTGCCCTTCGCCCTCTCTCCGAACGTCATTTTCGTTATCACCCTGATCGTCACCATGATCCTGACCGCAGGCGTCGGTGTCACGCTGGAACGGGTCGCCTACCGGCCCCTGCGGCGAAAAGGTGCGGGAAGGCTCTACATCGTCATCACCGCCCTGATGGCCGGGCTGATTCTGGAAAACGGGAATTTGGCTCTGTTGGGTGCCAGTCGGCGCGCGTTTCCGGATTTGATCGAGAAAGCGGTATACACCATCGGAGGCGTCACCTTCACGAACATCAAGGTGATCGTCATTCTGGCGGCTTTGGGCGTGTTTTTCCTCCTCGAGACCATCGTCCGGAAAACCAAAATCGGCATGGCCATGCGCGCGATATCCTATGACCGGCTCGCTGTCCCGCTGATGGGCATCCCCATCGACACGGTGATCGTGTTCACCTTCGTATTGGGTTCCTCCATGGCGGCCCTTGCCGGCGTTCTGTTCGTCTCCGCGTACCCGGTCCTGGAACCCTACATGGGGGCCATGATCGGATGGAAAGCCTTTATCGCCGCGGTGGTCGGCGGCATCGGAGAAATCCGCGGGGCTTTCATCGGCGGATTCGTGCTGGGATTCATTGAAATTTTTGTGGCGTCGGTGTTCCCGTCCACCTTCCGGGACCTGATCGCTTTTGGAATCCTGCTGCTCTTTCTCAGCATCAAGCCGACCGGGATCTTCGGAGTCGCCCGGGCACAGAAAATCTGATTCAACCCAAGGGATCGTATTATGCAGCGCCACCTGGCAACCATCCTATATCTGACCCTCTGTGCCGTCATCATCTTTCTGGTCAAGGCGGAATGGATCAACGCCTATATCCAGATTGTCATCATGTTCATCGGAATCAACATCATGCTGAGTTCCTCCCTCAACCTGGTCAACGGGTACATGGGGGAATTCTCCTGCGGCCACGCCGGTTTCATGGCCGTGGGCGCCTATGTGACCTCGATATTGAACATGTGGTTTTTCACCAACGGCAACATCTTCGGAGACGCCCTGTTCTCCCCGTCCCTGTCCGTGGTTCTGTTTCCGGTCACCCTCTTGATCGGAGGCTTCGCGGCCTCGCTGGTGGGCCTACTGGTAGCCGTACCCAGCTTCAAGACCCGGGGAGACTATCTGGCCATCATCACCCTGGCGGTGAACTACATCATCAAAAGCTCCATCGAGAATATCCAGGCAATCGGCGGGGCCCGGGGCTTCATGGGAATGCGCAAGGTGGTCAACGCCATGTCCGACACCGTTCCCCTGCCCTGGCTGATGATATGGATCCTGGTGTTCACCGGCCTGACCGTGGTGGTGCTGCACCGATTCGTGTCCTCCACCTTCGGCAAGGGAATTGTCGCGGTGCGGGACGATGAAATCGCGGCCGAGATCATGAGTGTGAACACCCACCGGATGAAATTGATCGGATTCATGCTCTCCAGCGGGCTGGCGGGGCTGGCCGGCGGCCTGTTCGCCCATGTCCTGGGCTACATCAACCCGGGGTCGTTTACCATCATGAAATCCACGGAAATCATGGTCATGGTGTACCTGGGAGGCATGGGCTCCCTGAGCGGATCGGTATTGAGCGCCATTTTGTTCACCGTGCTGATGGAATTCCTGCGGCCGCTCCAGCTGTTTAAATGGGTGCTGATTCCGCTGCTTCTGATCATTCTGATGCTGTTCCGCCCGGAAGGCATCATGGGCCACCGGGAACTGCCCGATGTCTTTCCCCGGCTGCGCCGGCTTTTTCCGTCCCGGGAGGTATAGCATGCCGATATTGGAAATGAACAAGATCAATCATTTTTTCGGCGGCCTCCAGGCGGTTCGGCGGTTTGATTTGGCCATCGAGGAAGGGGAACTGCGCGGCCTGATCGGGCCCAACGGTGCGGGAAAAACCACCATCTTCAACCTGGTGTCCGGATTCTACCAGCCCTCGGAAGGAGAAATCCGCCTGCTGGGAAAACCCATCGCAGGACTTCGGCCCCACCAGGTCACCGGAATGGGCCTGGCCCGGACCTTTCAGAACATCCGGCTGTGGAACACCATGACGGTTCTGGAAAATTTGTGCATCTCCCAGCACTATCGCATGGGATACGGCCTGCTCGACTCCATACTGGCCACCCGGCGCTATGTCGAAAACGAAAGGCGGATCCGGAACACGGCCATGGAGCTGCTGGAAATTCTGGAGTTGCGGGATGCGGCTGACGAATATCCCAAAAACCTGCCCTACGGCCTGCAGCGGCGGGTGGAAATCGGCCGGGCGCTGACCGTGAAACCCAAACTGCTCTTGCTGGACGAACCGGCGGCCGGCATGAACCCCGCCGATATCGACAAGCTGATCGAGCTGATCCGATGGATCCGCGACCGGTTCAACCTGACCCTGTGGCTGATCGAACATCAGATGAAGGTGGTCATGTCGGTGTGTGAAACGATCAGCGTGCTGGATTTCGGAGAGATCATCGCCGAAGGCGATCCGGATTCCATCCGCAACAACCCCCGCGTGATCAAGGCGTACCTGGGAGACGAGGGAATCACCCATGCTTGAAATCGAGAACCTGCACGTCCAGTACGGAAACATCGAAGCCCTGCACGGCATTTCCCTGCAGGTGAAACCCGGTGAAATGGTCGCGCTGTTGGGAGCCAACGGCGCCGGGAAATCCACCACCCTCATGAGCATCATGCGGCTGCCCCCGCCCGAAGCCCCGCGCGTTACCCAGGGCCGGATCTCCTACAAGGGTGTCGACCTGCTTCCCGTCCCTCCCCATGTGGTGGTCGCCCGCCACAAAATCGGCCTGGTTCCGGAAGGCCGCCGGGTTTTCGGAAACCTGACCGTCATCGAAAACCTGACGCTGGCAACCTACGCCCGGACCGACAAAGACCAGATCCAGAAAGACTTCGACCGGGTGTTTTCCCTGTTCCCGCGTCTGGCGGACCGCAAAAACCAGCGCGTGGACACCCTGAGCGGAGGAGAACAGCAGATGCTGGCCACCGGAAGAGCCTTCATGTGCGGCGCGGACTTCATTCTGCTGGACGAGCCTTCCATGGGGCTTTCCCCGCTGCTGATGCAGGAACTCTTCAAGGTTCTGATGGATCTGAACCAGGCCGGCATGACCATTTTCGTGGTCGAACAAAACGCCCATATCGCCCTGAAATACGCTCACCGGGCCTACCTGATGGAGGCGGGGCAAATCGTCAAGGAAGGAAACGCGAAGGAATTGGCCTCGGATCCGGAAATCCAGAAGGCGTATCTGGGATAAGACGGATGGGTCAGGGGGAGGATGTTACGAGTTAGGAGTTACGAGTTACGTTTTAAGTGAAGCAAACGGCCTTTCTGCCGGAAAGGTGAAACGGGGGGGTTGTCCTGCTTTTCCCCCCCACCCTGACCCTCCCCCACCAGGGGGGAGGGAAAGAATTGTGTACCTGAGCCATTCCCCGCCAGGGGGGAGGGAAGAAGCTTCCAGCCCGAGTACAGCATCA
>CAZTKB010000245.1:0-5083 GCA_964614125.1 uncultured Desulfobacterales bacterium
CTTGAACCCGCTGTTGCGATGGTTGTCTTCCTTCTTCCCCAACTCAAACATGGCCCGTAACATGGGCGTATGTGTGGGTAATTGTCAGACCCTTGCGGGGGAGGGTCCGGGTGAGGGGTATCACCATCCTCCGGTTGCTCCGTTATCATTGACGGGACATGCAGAAAGGTTCATAATAAAAATTTGGGGTAAAGCTCCTGTTTTCCATACAATACAGAAGACGGCACGTTTGCGGAGGGTGTCATGGGAATTTCGGTAACCATTTTGTGCGAAAACTGTGTGGGACGACCCGGCCTGATGGGGGAACACGGTTTCAGCGTCCTCATCGAAGGGAATGGCCGGCGGATCCTGTTCGACACGGGCCCGGGCCTGTCGTTGCCCCACAACACCCGGGTGCTGGATAAACCCCTGGCAGATATCGATGCCATTTTCATCAGCCATGGGCATTATGATCACACCGGTGGGCTGAAGTACGCGGTGGAGCAGGCCGGTTCTGTGGATATTTACGCCCATTCCGCCATGTTTTTGCAGCATATGGGAAAAATTCTCCAATCCTCCGAGGCCGGGCTCCGGACAGTCGGGTGCCCGCATTCCCGAAAAGATCTGGAGGATGCCGGCGCTCGGTTCCATTGGATCGATGCTCCCACGGAAGTGTTTCCCGGGGTTTTTTTCCTGGCCGGAATTCCCCGAAAGCCCGGTCAGATGCCTCAAGATCCGCAGCTGGTTCTGGTTCAGGAGGGAAAAATCGTGGCGGATCCCATGGAGGATGACGCCAGTCTCCTCTTGGAGACCTCGGGGGGGCCGGTTCTCATTTTGGGGTGTGCCCATGCCGGTGTTCTGAACATCTTGGATTATGTTCAGGAGAATATGGGAGTCAACCGGCTGAAAGCGGTTCTGGGCGGAACCCATCTCATGTTTTTTCCTCCGGAGCGGATCGACGAGGTCATCGATCGCTTCGAGTCCTTTTCCATTGAGCAGATCGCGGTTTCCCATTGCACCGGAATGAAGGCCGCGATTCAACTGGGATCTCATTTTCAAAACCGGTTTGCCGTGGGAACCGCCGGGAGTGTCTTTGACTTTGACTGATTCATCCCTTCCATCTGGAAAACCGCCGGAGATTCTGGCGCCGGCCGGCAATCGGGAATCCTTTCTGGCTGCGATCGCCGCCGGCGCAGATGCGGTGTATTGCGGGTTGAAGGAGTTTTCCGCACGGATGGAAGCCAAGAATTTTCATTTCGGAGAACTGGCCGGTCTGGTTCGGCTGGCGCACGAACACCATGTCCGGGTGTATGTCGCCTTGAACACGCTTCTCAAGCCGGCCGAACTCACCGAAGTCAGGCGCCTGCTGGCTTTGCTGCAGCGGTGGATTCACCCGGATGCGCTGATCGTTCAGGATCCCGGCATATTCCAGCTGGCTAAAGAAGCTGGTTTTCGCGGAGACCTGCATTTGTCGACGCTGGCCAATGTCAGTTTTCCATCCGCTTTTCCCGTGCTACAGCGTTTGCCTGGCCTACACCGGGTCGTCATCCCGCGCGAACTGGATGTGGACGAGATCAAGCAGATGGCGCAGCGCTGTCCGCCTGGACTCGATTTGGAGGTGTTCGTTCACGGCGCCCTGTGCTACGGCGTGTCCGGGCGATGCTACTGGAGCAGCTTTTTGGGTGGAAAAAGCGGGCTGCGGGGGCGATGTGTTCAGCCCTGCCGAAGACGGTACCGTCAACAGGATGCCATCGGCCGCTTTTTTTCCTGTTCGGATTTCAGTTTGGATGTACTGGCCAAGGTGTTGTTGGATATTCCCCAAATTCGGGCCTGGAAAATCGAGGGAAGAAAAAAAGGGCCGCACTATGTGTATCATACGGTTCAAGCCTACCGCCTGCTTCGGGACCATCATACGGATTCCGGATGCCGGAAGGAGGCGCTGTACCTTCTCGAAACGGCCTTGGGCCGGTATGGGACTCATTACCGGTTCTTGCCCCAGCGTCCCCAGAACCCGATTCAGGAAAGCCGGCAGACCGGTTCGGGTTTTCTGATCGGCCGGGTGTCCGGAGCACCTCACAACCCGTCGATCCGGATCAGTCGGGATGTGTTTGCCGACGACATGTTGCGGATCGGATATGAAGACGATCCGTTCCATATGATGAAGCGGATGACCCGGGATATGCCGGCGGACAGCAGGATTCCTCTTCCCTGCCCGAGAGGTGCATGCCCCCCGAACGGGGCGGCCGTGTTCCTGACGGACAGGCGGGAAAAAACCATGATGGAGGAAATCGGCCGCCTGGCTGCGGAAATTCGTCCTGTCGAAGAGTTTCCGTCGATCGAACCGACCGGACGGCCGGAACCATTGTGGAAAAAGAGCCCTCGCAAGGGAAGAGCCGCGTCCATCCGGGAACAATGGGTTTCTCGGGGGCCCGGATCCGGAAAACCCGGAACCGGGATTTGGTTGGATCCGGAAACGGATAGAGGCCTGGAACGCCGGTTGCCGCGGGATTCCTGGATATGGCTTTCCCCTGTGGTATGGCCCGGGTCGGATCGAACCCACACCGAGGCAGCCGACCGGATGGTTCGTGCGGGTTTTCGGAATTTTGTGTTGAACGCTCCTTGGCAGATCGGATGGTTTGCCCAAACGAAGTCCCTGAATCTATGGGCCGGTCCGTTTTGCAATATTGCCAATCCGGCCGCGATCCATGTGATGGCGGACATGGGTTTTTCCGGTGTCATCATCAGCCCGGAACTGGGAGGAAAGGATACTCTGGGGCTTCCCGTAGACAGCGTTCTCCCGTTGGGACTGGTCGTTTCCGGTTTCTGGCCTTTGTGCATTTCCCGCATTTCGGCGGATTCCATTCAGCCGGAAATTCCGATTCAAAGCCCGAAGAAAGAAATTTCCTGGGTGAGACGATATGGGGATTCTTTCTGGGTATATCCCGATTGGGAGATCGATTTGAAAAAGAATGAGGAACAACTGAAACAAGCCGGCTACCGGATCTTTGTCCACCTGGTTGAGAAACTTCCGGATGGCATGTCCGGGAACAAACGGCCCGGAAAATGGAACTGGAATCTGGATCTGATGTGAAAAAAGGGTGGAATCATGGAATCACCATGTGGAAAAGGGTTTTTCGCGGCCGGTATTGCGGCTGGAATCAAGAAAAACAACAAAAAGGATCTCGGATTGATCGTGTCGGAAGTTCCGGCCTCCGCGGCCGGGGTTTTCACCCGGAACCGGGTAAAGGCAGCTCCCGTGATTTTGGACATGCAGCGGATCGCCTCCGGAAAGGCCCAGGCGATATTGGTGAACAGCGGGTGCGCCAACTGCTGTACCGGAGAACAGGGGTTTAAGGATGCCGTAGAGCTTACCGGGGAAGTCGCGGCCGGCTTGGGGGTGTCACCGGACATGATACTGACAGCCTCCACCGGCGTGATCGGGCAGCCCCTGCCGGTGGAAACCATTCGAAAGGCCGTTCCCGCCCTGCTGGCGGCCCGATCTTCCAAGGGGTTTTCGGATTTGGCGGAAGCCATCATGACCACCGATACCCGGCCGAAACTGGTTACCCGACGTTTTGATCTGAACAGGAAGCCGGTTGGGATCACGGGGGTAGCCAAAGGGGCGGGAATGATCTGCCCGAACATGGCTACGCTCTTATGCTTTTTGTGCACGGATATTGAGGTTTCCCCGGATCGGCTTCGTCAGGCATTGTTGCGGGGAACCGAAAGCTCGTTCAACCGGATCACCATCGATGGAGATACCAGCACCAATGACACGGCATTGATTCTGGCCAATGGCCTCTCCGGAGCCAGAGTGGAAACGGAATCCGATATGCTCCGGTTTCAGAACGAGCTGACCGCAGTCATGGTGGAATTGGCCAAAATGCTGGTCAAGGACGGTGAGGGAGCCACCAAGTTGGTGGAAGTGGCGGTGCGGGGAGCACGGACCGATGTGGACGCCAGAAAAGTGGCGGATGTCATTGCCAATTCGCCTTTGGTGAAAACTGCGATTTTCGGCGAGGATGCCAACTGGGGACGGATTTTGGCGGCAGCCGGGCGATCCGGAGTGGACGTGGATCCGGAACGGATTGACATTTTTTTTAATGATGTTCTCATGTTTACCAACGGGCGGGGCCGCGGAAAAGAAGTGGAGGATCAAGCCACGGAGGTTCTACGCCTTCCGGAATACACCTTGGCCGTGGATCTGAACATGGGCACCGGAAGTTCGTCGGTGTGGACCTGTGATTTTTCCGTCGATTATGTCCGGATCAACGCGGATTACCGATCCTGACCGGATTCGGGATGCGAGCGGCTCGATGCGATTGCAGAAATATCTCTCGGCCGCCGGTGTCTGTTCCCGCAGGCATGGGGAAACCCTGATGGCCTCCGGCCGGGTTCGTGTCAATGGGCGGGAGGCACGGGAACCGGGGACCATGGTGGATCCGGAAACCGATACCATCGAAGTGGACGGGAAAGCGGTTTTGCTGCCTGCCCAAAATGTGTATATCGCGTTGAACAAGCCGGCCGGGTATGTCACCAGTTGCCTTCAGCCCGGGGAAAAACTCGTGACTGATCTGGTGTCCATCCCCAAACGGATTTATCCCATCGGCCGCCTGGATAAAGAATCCACGGGATTGCTACTGTTGACCAGCGATGGAAGCCTGCATCACCGGCTTTCCCACCCTTCCTTCGATCATGAGAAGGAATATGAGGTCACCCTGGATGCCCCGGTACCGGACGAAAGCCTCCGGCGCCTGGCATCCGGAATGCCGGTTCTGGGTTCCCGGACACGTCCTGCCACCGTGGTCCGCCTGTCCGGCCGGAAATTCCGGATCACACTGCAGGAAGGAAGAAATCGTCAGATCCGCCGCATGGTGGGTGGCATCGGGCGAAACGTGGTCGAGCTGAAACGGATCCGCATCGCCAATATCCGCCTGGGCCGCCTGGCTCCGGGAGCCTGGCGCTACCTGAGTGAGGCGGAAAAGCGCGTATTGCTAAATTCTTATTGACCTTGTTCGGCTTTTTCCATAAAAATCAAGGATCATGACCCAAAATTCCGTTCATCATACGAGTGAAACCCCATGATTACCATCACACTTCCGGA
>CAZTKB010000246.1:0-5036 GCA_964614125.1 uncultured Desulfobacterales bacterium
AACGGACATGAGCAGCCAGATTCCGATCCGGGGTCATCAGGATTTCCCGGGTCTGCAGGCTTTCGGCCACCCGCACCGCGTTGGCGGACGTACAGCAGATGGTGGACAATGCCTTGACCGAAGCCGTTGAATTGACATAGGTCACCACCGGAATCCCGGGCAATTCCTCTTTTTTGGCGGCCAACGCCTCGGGGGTAATCATGTCGGCCATGGGGCACCCCGCCTCTTGCCGCGGCAACAGAATCGTTTTTTCGGGGCACAGAATGGATGCGGTCTCCGCCATAAAGTGAACACCGCAGAATACGATAATATCCGCATTGGTTCGGGACGCCCGAATGCTCAACTCCAAGGAGTCGCCGCACATGTCGGCCACGTCCTGAATTTCCGGCGGCTGATAGTTGTGCGCCAGCAAAACCGCGTTTTTTCCCCGCAACAATTTCCTGATCGTCTCTTTCATTACCAACCCTATTCGTCCAGACGAACCACTTCCGCACCCTTTGGAATCTCGAACTGGAATTCGGCGTCATCAATTTCCAGGTTCAACTGGATATGACTGAGCTCAATCCGGGTTTCATCCTTATAGGAATTGATGGTTGCAGCTTCCACGATATCGAAGCTGTCTCCATCGATGTGCAAATACACATACTCGATATCATATGTTTTCTGAATGGGAACCAGCTTGAGAACGTATTCCCTGCCGGCGGTGATTTTTTCCAGGGTTACCTGGAAGGATTTTCGAATTTCCTGGACATTCGATAGAAACCCGGCTCCTTTTCCTCCCCCGAAAAAAGTGGGGGCACTGCCGATGCTGACCTGATTGTCCGCCGGCCGGTGCAGCCACAGGGTTTTTCCGTCCGTCACGATCACCTGCTTTTGGGGAACTTCATACACCCATCGCATCATTCCGGGCCGTTTGATGGTCACGGTTCCGGAAGCGGTTTCCGTGATGTCCATGGAAGAAATCACGGATGTCTGGAAAAACCTTGCGGAAAACCCCTGCGAGGCATACCGGATTTCCACTTTTTTCAAAATTTCATCCACGGAAAGCGATGGAGGCTCTCCCGCAGCAAAGGCCCAAGCGCCCCATATCCACACCAAGACCGCCAACGCCCACCAACCCATCGATCGTTTGCATTTCATCGAAAACACGTCTTTTCTGAAATATTCGCCAAGCAGAAATCATTCCCGAATGATCGGGACATGGATTTCACCACTGCCAGACCGGAGGACCGGCGCCTGAAAATCCGCAGCCGTTTCCCCGATTTCGATGTTTATATCACATTTCTTTATCCATTTACAGGGACAAGATCCTGGTTTCGCGACATCCAGTTCCGGATCACGACAATCAGGGAAATGGCACCGGAAATCAGGTTCATCTGAATACTCGGATAGAACAGCAATACGGCGCATACTCCCACAATCCATCGTTCGACCATGGACAGCTTCTTGAAAAAATATCCCACGACCGCAACATTCAAAAATACGACCGCCAGGATGGTTAACAGAAACCGCAATGCGATAACCCCGAAGGCCTCCAGCCCGCTCATCGTCTGCAAAACCGGAATGATCAGAAGCCCGGTTCCGCTGAAGGAGAGAATGAATGTCAGGCCGATGAAATATTTCGGGAGCGCGACCCGGGCGGCAAAGACACCGGTTTTCACCGGATCCGTACCCATGACCGAGCTGGCGGCATAGGCGGAAAGAGCGACCGGAGGCGTGACTTCAGCCAGAACGGCAAAATAAAACAGGAACATATGGGTCGCAAGCAGGGCGGCATCCTCCGGGATCCCGTTGATCATGGCCAGTTTCTGGATGGTCGGCGCCGTCAGGGCCGATGTCAGCACGTAGGTCGCAATCGGTGGAACCCCCATGCCCAGGATCAGGCTGAAAATGCCGGTGAACAAAACGGCCAGCAGGATACTGCTTCCGCTGATATCCATCAGAATGATCGAAAACTTGGACGCCAGCCCGCTCATCACCATCATGGACATGATCATGTTCGCCGCGATGACCGCGCTGGCGATCGGCAAAAGGCCGATAATCCCCTCTTCCAGCGCCTTGAACAGGTTCCCGATGGGCGGCCGGAGGCTGGGATCCAGGTAGGCGAACAGCACGAACAGAAAGGCGGCGGCCGTGACCGTCAGATTGATGGAATACCCCCGGTAAATCATCCCGATGATGAAAACGATGGGGATAAAGACATAACAGTATCTCTTGAAGTAGGAAAAATCGATGAGCGACGATATTTCCAACTGGGCCAGATTCTTTTTCCGGACATAGAGTTCATTGTAGACCACGATTCCCAACAGATACAACAGCATGGGGCCGGTGGCCATGGCAATGATATGGGAATAGGGGATTGACAGCAGTTCCACCATGATAAAGGAAATGGATCCCATGACCGGCGGGGTGATATAGGCGATCGATCCGACGGTGGCAATCACGCCGGCGGCCACCAGTTTGTCATACCCCACCTTTTCAAAAAGAGGCTTGGTGAGTGTTGCCACAAACTGGGTATCCGCCGCACCGGAACCGGAAAACATCCCCATCAGAACCGCCATGATCGAGCAGGACCGGCCGGGAGAGGCCGGGCTTCTGCCGACAAACAGCAGCGCGATATTGGCGATGATCTGGCCGAAATTCATACGGGTGACGATGGCACCCAATGTCGTGAAATAGATCAGATATTTCAGGGATACTCCCGTGATGGAACCGAAAATGCCGGCCTCCGTTTCACAATACATCTTCCCCAGAAGCATATCCAGATCGAACCCCGGGTTGGAGAACAATCCGGGGATGTGATGCCCGTGCAGGTTATAGAGAAGAAACACCATCACGATGGTGGGCATGATCGGACCGCTCAGCCGGAATATCACCCCCAGGATGAGCAGAATCTGGCTGTAAGACATGATCATGTCCCATGGTTCGGGCATGATGGAACGATAAATCAGTTTTTCGTAGTGAACAATCAGATAGAAAAAGGGAGCAAAACTCAGAAGGGCGCACACCAGGTTGGTCGGTTTCTGGAATGTCGGCATCAGCGTGGGCCCCATGGTGCAGATCCAGATGAGACCGGCGAATATCTTTAAATAAAGGGGAACATCCAGCCTCCAGAACCCGATGCATATCAACACCGTCATCAGGGCCAGCGGAACCCCGCCCAGTTTGTGGCGGGGTTTGATCCGGATAAAACTGATCAGATAACCCAGGATGGAGATCAAAAAGACGTGCGCGGCCCGTTGGACTTGCGTCAGGTCCAGCAAAGAAACGTGAAACTCCGCCAACGGAGTATAGGGATGGATCACCAGGTACAGGTGATAGAGAGTCCCTGTGACAGCCAGAACGGTCAGGATTCTGCGAATTACAGCGTCCATAGCAAAGCGACCTCCAGGCACCCGTCAACAATCGAAAAAACATGGAAACCCATGATGAGCGTGATTCCTTTCATGGAACAGAATGTCAGGCGATCGGTGGATTCACCGGAAACGACCTGATTCATGTCATATACCCCGTGCGAGTAGTATGCCTGGGTCGTTTCGTCGGTCTGCACCTCAAAATTCCGAAAACGGTCGCGCAGGGTGAACCGGATGGTTACCGGCCGGCCGGTCACCGAATTGACGAATCGGATTTCACCCGCCTGCCAGCGGAACAGAACCGCCAGGCGGGTGCCTTCCTCCGTCCGAACCAGCACCGGCTTTACCATCAAAAATCCTATCACCAGAACGACAGCGATAGCGCAACCCATCCATACACGCCGGTTCACTCCTCTGGCTATTTCACCAGTCCTTTCTCCTTGAAATATTTCACTGCGCCGGGATGAAACGGGATGGCCGTCTTGCCGACGAATTTGGCTGAACTTTCCAGCGTGGTATCCTTGGCCGCCTTTACGGACGAACGAAGGGTTTCGACATTTTCAAACAATGCTTTGGTCGTGTTGTAGGCCAAGTCTTCCGGAGTGGATTCCGGACAGACGAACATGTTCCAGAAAGCCAATGTCGGCGTGTCTTTTGCAGTTCCGTACACGTCTTTTCCTATCACCAGACTGTCTGTGAGACCGGAAAAATCTTTCATGAAGGCAGCGACACCGGCATCGCTTTCTTCCAGGGGAATCAGGAACAGGTTGACACCCTTTCGTTTGAGGGTGTTGGACAACTCAACAATGGAGCCGGTCGGCAGACCGCCGGACCAAACATAGGCATCCAGCGTTCCGTTGGCCAGGCCTTCATCCGACTCCTTGGCCCCCAGTTTTTCCCACTTCTTGAATTTCGCGGGATCGATGTTGGCGGCCTTCAGCAGATTGAGGGCCGTAAATTCGGTTCCCGATCCCGGAGCACCGGTGGAAACCCGTTTGTCCTGGAGATCCGACAGCTTGGTGATTCCGGAATTGTCCGTCGTCACAATATGGAGATAATTCGGATACATCATCCACAAGATATTGGCCTTCACCGGTTTTTCGGCAAATTTTTCATGTTTTCCGGTCACGGTGTAATAAGCGGTATCGGGAAGAACCGTCGCAAAAAAATAAGTTCCCCTGGAGGGATCGGTCTTATCCCGGATCAAAAGCATGTTGTCGACCGAAGCAGCGGTTTGAATGGCGGTCGCAGATGCGACATTATTTTTACTAAGTATTTCGGACACCTGTGTTCCGTAATAATAATAGACTCCGCCGATTCCTCCGGTTGCAATGACCGCCTTTCCGGCATCCGCATACAGATTTCCGGCGACACCAAACAACAGGACCAGGGTCAGAATACCGATCTTCTTCATCTCTTCCTCCTTTTCATGAAATATGGATCAGATGGATTAAAATGCCGCTGTGATGGAACGCGACGGTTGCATTCTCAATTCGGTGAATTATCATCAGGTAATTATGGGAGTTCAACCGTACTGTCAAGGTCGAATTTATGTTTGGGCTCCAAATACGCTCTATTCCATGAGTTTCCTTTCGAAAACAAAAGATCGGAATATTGATGAAATCGTAAAAAGTCAAAATTCAGATGGCTTTGTAAAAAGTCCGCAGGCAAGGCGCGCAAATC
>CAZTKB010000247.1:0-4986 GCA_964614125.1 uncultured Desulfobacterales bacterium
GCCTCTCCTTATTCCCGACGTCACAACCTGATTCCTTTCAGCCCGGAGTCCGATGGAACGCTGCCGGGGGAAGGCGCTGCAGCCGTGATTCTGAAACGATTGGACCAGGCGATTGCCGATGGAAACCGGATTTATGCCGTTATCAACGGCATCGGAGGCGCTATCGCCCCCGCGGGTGGAAACGAAAAAACACTATCGGATACCTGCCTTCGTTCGATCAGACGATGTCTGGCCGAATCCGGTGCCCGACTGGAGACAATCGGCCTATTGGAAGCCCACGGCAGTTCCGATCCCCAAGAGGACCGAATCGAAGCCCGGGCCTTTCATACCCTGTTTGGAAATGTTCCCGGATTTCGGGCGGTCAGCTCGGTAAAATCCACCATCGGCCATGCCGGAGCCGCCGCCGGCATGGCCTCCTTTGTCAAGGCCTGTTTGTGCCTCTATCACGAAATTCTGCCGGCGCTTCCTCATTCACCGGAGAAGGTGATCCCCGAATTTGAGACCGGTGGTTTTCACATCCCCCTGACCGCGCAGTACTGGGTACGGAACCGGAAAGAGGGGCCTCGCCGGGCTCTGGTATGCGCGATGACCCCGGACCGGTGCTTTTCCCATATTCTGTTGCAAGAAGTTCAAGATCCCGAAAACAACCAGATAAAACCGGCCTTTCACCTGGAGAGAACCCGGCCGACGGGCTATGAAGCCCCAGGACTTTTCGTGGCTGCCGGACCATCCGATTCGGCATTGCTGGAAAATCTGAAAGAATTGCGGGAATTCATTCACCGGACGGGAAAAAACCTCCCGATGGAATGCACGGCCCGCCGCTGGCATGTCCGCCAATCGGCCCAGAGACAAAGGGCACACGCCGTATCCCTGGTTGCCGAATCCGAAGACCTCCTCCTGCGGGCACTTTCGGAAGCGACCAACGCCGTACGGAACCGGATTTCCGGTCAGATCGCCGGGCTTTGCCGGTTCGCCTACCAGCCGCAGCTTCCGGCCGAAACCGGGCAAACCGCCCTGGTATATCCGGGATCCGGGAATCACTCCCTGGCTTTGTGTCGAAAAGTCGGGACGGTATGGCCTCAAATCCTGTCTGACATGGATCACCAAACCCCAACTTTAGCCATGCAGATGATTCCCGAACATCTGATGCCATGGAGGTCAGCCTGGCCCTTGGAATGGGAACGGGAAGCAACCGCCCGCCTGGCAGCCAACCCAGTCCACGCCATTTTTGCCCAAGTCATGAGCGGATGCATTCTTACACGGGTGGTTTCCCGATTCGGTATCTCTCCGGATGCCGTTATCGGGTACAGCCTTGGAGAAACTGCCGGTTTGTTTGCAACCGGAGCCTGGTCCGAACCGGAAGCCATGTTGGAGCGGATGCAGCGGACCCGTCTTTTTTCCCACGACCTGTCCGGCCCCTGCAAGGCCCTCCGGAAATCCTGGGGAATCGGTCCCGATGATCCGTTCGAATGGGCGGTCGCGGCCGTGCATCACCCGCCGGAGGAAATCCGGAATATCGTGAAAAGTCGAAAAGACATCCGCCTTCTCATTGTCAACACACCCGAGGAATGTGTGATCGGAGGAAATCGGCAATCCCTGTGGGCACTCATCAACGATGTGAAATGCGAGGCCGTATTTCTGGACGGTGTGGTCACCGTTCACTGTGACGCCGTTATTCCGATCCAGGAGGAATACCGAAAGCTTCACCTTTTTCCGACGTCTCCGCTCGCCGGGCTTCGATATTACAGCTGCCGGAACGCATCCGCCTACGTGGTTACACCGGAGTCCGCAGCCGAATCCATCACGGGCCAGGCCGTTCACGGCTTTGACTTTCCACGCCTGATCCACCAGGCGTATTCGGATGGAATCCGGATTTTCCTGGAAATGGGCCCTCACGCCACCTGTACCCGCATGATCGACAGCATCCTGGGAGATCGCCCCCATATCGCCCTTTCCGCCAGTTTCCGCGGAGAAGACGAAATACTCTCAATTCTCAAATTCCTGGGCAACCTGATCGCCTGCCGCGTGCCCGTTTCATTGGATGCCCTTTACGGTGACCAATCCTGGCCCCCCAGCCTGCCTCTTTTCCCGGATCCTCCCCCCGCGCGAAGTATCTTGCGAACGGCCGGCGTCTGGGCCGACCATTCACCAGCCTTCGTTCCGACATCCAATCCAGCGGAAATCCGGGCGGACGTCTCCCCGATCCTATCCGAGCCTGTCGATTCAGCCCTTCCGGAACATACGGTCAGAGCCGTGCCTCCCCAGACACCGGAACCTGGGGAACACCCGGGGGCCGACGTTTCTTCCCCGTTGCTTTCATCTCTGCGGGAAATCGGGAACACCGTTTTCGAAGCTCACCGGCATTTTCTGGAAATGTCGGCCCAATCCACCCGATCCATCGCGGATGCGGTGGATATCCAAGTCCGGCTATTGACCGGACGGCCACCGGAACCTCGGGAACCGGACACCCGTCCGACCCCTGGCCCGGCCTCCCCGAAACCTTTTCCGGCCTTTACCCGGGAGCAATGCATGGAATTCGCCGTCGGATCGGCCGGTGCGGTTCTGGGGGACGATTTCGCCGAGGTGGACACCTACCCGGTCCGAGTCAGGCTGCCGGATGAACCACTCATGCTGGTGGACCGGATCCTTTCCGTGGAAGGAAACCGAGGAGTCCCGGGAAAAGGGCGGATCGTAACCGAACACGACGTCCGGCCCGATGCCTGGTATCTGGATGGAGGCCGTGCACCGGTATGCATCTCTGTGGAAGCCGGGCAGGCGGATTTGTTTCTGAGCGCCTGGATGGGAATTGATAAGATCGTCCGGGGCACGAGAGCCTACCGGCTCCTGGACGCACAGGTGACCTTTCACCGCGGGCTTCCGGTTCCAGGTGAGACCATCCGCTACGACATTCATATCGACCGATTTGTCCGGCAAGGCGACACGTGGATGTTTTTTTTCCGTTTCCGGGGCGAGATCGACGGATCCCCCCTGATTACCATGACCAACGGATGCGCCGGTTTTTTCACAAAGTCCGAGATCCATCATTCGGGTGGAATCATCTGGAACGATTCCCCCGAAACATCGCCATCCGAAAAAAAGCCGGCGTTGCGGTATTCGCGTTTTCCCTTGGCCGTCGAATCCTATGACGACAGCCGATTGGAGGCATTGCGGGCCGGAAACCCGGCAGGCTGTTTCGGAGAACCCTTTTCCGGCATCACCATTCCGGAAAATCTCCGGCTTCCGGGAGGGCGGATGAAACTCATCGACCGAATTTCCCTGCTGGATCCCGAGGGAGGAATTCATGGAATGGGACTGATTCGGGCGGAGGCCGACATCCGGCCGGAAGACTGGTTTCTCACCTGCCATTTCATGGACGATCCGGTCATGCCCGGAACCCTGATGTATGAATGCTGCAGCCACGCCCTTCGGGTGTTCCTCCAGCGGATGGGGTGGTTTACCTCCGATCCGGAGGCCTGTTACGAGCCGGTTCCCGGCCAGGCCAGCATCCTCAAGTGCCGGGGGCCGGTCACCCCGGAAACCCGGCTTGTGGTATACGAAATCCACGTGGCCGAAATCGGTTTCAACCCGGAACCAACCGTCATCGCCGACGCACGAATGATCGCGGATGGGAAACGGATCGTCCATTTCACCGGAATGTCCATGAAGCTCAGCGGGCACCGCCGGGAAGACATTCTTCCGGAACTCATGGATCGAACCGCTCTCGAAAGTTTTTCCCGGGGAGAAGATCCTTCCACCTCCTTTGGTGACACCTACCGGTCGTTCGACCCGACTCGATTTCTGGCCCGGCTGCCGTCCCCTCCCTATCTTTTTTTGGACCGGGTCGTACGCGCCGATCCCCCGCCCGCCATCCTTCGGCCCGATGGATGGATCACCGCGGAATATGATATCCATCCGGATGCGTGGTTTTTTCTGGCGGACCGCTCCGGAATCATGCCCTTCTGTGTGCTGCAGGAAACCGCGCTTCAGGCCTCCGGGTGGCTGGCCGCCTGGTGCGGATCCGCTCTCCTCAGCCCCAAGGATCTTCATTTCCGAAACCTGGGTGGAAGCGCCCGTGTATTTCGCGACGTGACGCCGATTTCCGGGGTGTTGGAACTACGAACCAGGTTGACACGCGTCTCCGTCGCCGGAGACATGATCCTGACGGGATTTGAAACCACGGTGACCCAAAACCGGGAAATCGTGTATGGAGGAACCACGGATTTCGGTTTCTTCACAAACGAAGCCCTGATAGACCAACGGGGGATCCGCAACGGCACTCCGGAAGCCTATGTTTTCCAGCGAACCGGCAGCCGCCCTTTTCTGCGTCTTCCTGCTTACCCCCCGTTCGAACCTCAGGATGCAAATCCGGTTATCCTGCCCTGCCCCGGATATCCGGCAGCGGCACTCCGCATGATCGATATCGTGGATGATTACGATCCAACGGGAGGTGTCCATGGACGAGGCGTAATACGCGGGCACAAGGATGTTAACCCGAACGACTGGTATTTCCATGCTCATTTTCATCAGGATCCGGTGTGCCCGGGATCCCTGGGACTGGAATCGTTTCTCCAATTGCTCAAAACCCTTCTGATCGAATTGAATACGTCAGCCGGTCCCCGCTGGAACCGATTCACCCTGGTCACCGGCCGGGATCATTCCTGGACATACCGGGGACAGATTGTCCCCGCCAACCGGCGGATCGACGTGGAGGCTCATATTTCCTTCTTCCGGAAGGACCCGGCCCCCCTGATCCTGGCGGATGGCTTTCTGGAGGTGGACGGGCTTCGGATTTATGAAATGAAGGATTTCGGAATCGGAATGGAATGATACGCTACAATTCAGTACAAATTGATGCCATGGGATATGAGCTGGCTCCCAATGTGTTGACCTCGGAGGACATCGAGGAACGGCTGGCACCCCTCTATCGAAAACTCCACCTGCGGAAAGGCCAGTTGGAAATGTTGACCGGCATTCAGGAAAGGCGAT
>CAZTKB010000248.1:0-4974 GCA_964614125.1 uncultured Desulfobacterales bacterium
TTCCAGGTCCGGACGTGAAAAACAACAGAAGATCACTTCCATCCAAACCGAGCGAGTTTCCAGAAACGCCCCGACCGTCCGGACCGCGATCCGGGAAGCCTGAACCACCGGAAATCCGTAGGCGCCTGTGCTGATGCCCGGAAACCCGATGGAGGAACAACCGTGATTCAGCGCCAGTTCCAGACTGCGCTGATAACAGGAGGCCAGGAACTCACCCTCACCGGCGTTTCCACCCCGCCACACCGGTCCGACGGTATGTATGACAAATCGAGCGGGCAGCCGGTACCCGGCCGTGATTTTGGCCTCTCCCACCGGGCACCCGTTCAACTTCCTGCATTCTTCCAGCAATTCCGGCCCGGCCGCCCGATGGATGGCCCCGTCCACACCGCCGCCACCCAACAGGGAGGAATTAGCCGCATTGACAATGGCATCCACCCGCAGGGTGGTGATATCCGCCTGAACCGCTTTCATGAGCCGGGTTTTCCCGATCTGGTTGTCCATTGATCTCTCTTTCAATGATCGTCTCCGGAATAGATCCACATCGGCACGGTCTGACCGGCCCGTTCAAAATCGCATTTCCGGTAAAACCCGACCGCGTTCCGATCCGCGGTCAGCATCTGCATGTGAAAGCCATCATACCGCCGTCGCAT
This sequence comes from uncultured Desulfobacterales bacterium, assembly GCA_964614125.1. Lineage (GTDB taxonomy): Bacteria > Desulfobacterota > Desulfobacteria > Desulfobacterales > Desulfatirhabdiaceae > UBA4064. Next base: position 651 of record CAZTKB010000248.1, read on the forward strand.
CAGATTCATCAGGGTTTTCCCGACACCCCTCCCCCAGTATTCCGGTAAAACCAACAAATGCGGGTAATACACCACCAGAAACCCATCGGAAATGGCGTTGGCCAAGCCGACCAGCTTCGAGCCATCCCATGCGGAAACCACGGAATGGGAATTCCGGAGTGCGCTTATCAACGCCTCCGGCTTGTCGGCGGAAGACCAGTTATTGGCACAATACAGCGCCAGAACCTGATCCGGCGGCAGATTTTTCTCGTTTGAATATTTCACAGGATTTTCATTTTTTCTGGTATCATGTTTGAGTCGGAACCATAGCCAACCGCAGTTGTCTTGTCCAGAAAAAAGCATTTGTACTTTATCATGGGAAAAGACAGGTCTCCCGATGCAGCCGGTACCACCCGATTTCACCCGGAAAACCGGAATCGGATTTTAGAAAAAATATGGGAGGTTGAGTTCAAACCACATGAACGATGGCAAAACTTTCACGGAAATCGCCTCTATTTTAGGGGTGGCGACAGTGCTGGGAATCTTCGGGCAAAAATTCCGGCAACCTCTGATTATCATGTTTCTGGTCGCTGGCATTCTCGCCGGCCCTTCCTGTTTCGGCATGATTCACAGCCACGAAGAAATCGAATTGCTGGCGGAAATCGGGATCGCCCTCCTGCTGTTTATCGTGGGCCTGAAACTCGACTTGAATCTGATCCGGACTACGGGTCCCGTGGCTCTGGCCGCCGGCCTGGGTCAAATCGTGTTCACTTCCCTGATCGGATTTCTGATCGCCATTGGCATGGGCATCTCCTATCTCAGCGCCGCCTATGTGTCCGTCGCCCTTACCTTTTCCAGTACCATTATCATCGTGAAGCTTCTGTCCGACAAAAAGGAAGTGGATTCACTCCACGGGCAGATTGCCCTGGGATTTCTGATTGTTCAGGATATCGCCGCCATTTTGGCTCTGGTCGCTCTGACAACCCTGGGAACTTCCGTCTCCGAAAGCGAATCCAGGTTGTTTTCAATCTCGATGGTCGCTGCCAAAGGGCTGGGGATGCTGGGAGCCGTTGCTCTTTTGATGAGATATTTCATTCCAACCCTGACCCGATACCTGGCCCATTCCCTGGAACTCTTAACCCTTTTTGCCGTCGCCTGGGCGGTGATTTTTGGAGCGGCCAGTGAAATCCTGGGGTTCAGCAAGGAAGTAGGGGCTTTTTTAGCGGGAGTTTCGCTGGCGTCTACCGACTACCGGGATTCGATTGGGGGACGCCTCACCAGTCTCCGGGATTTTCTTCTCCTGTTTTTCTTCATCGACCTTGGTTCCCGTCTGGATTGGTCAACGGTGGGCACTCAATTGGGCGCGTCCCTGATTTTTTCCCTGTTTGTGCTGATCGGCAACCCGCTGATCGTTCTGATCATCATCGGGGCGATGGGCTACCGCCGAAGAACCGCCTTTCTGGCCGGGCTGACCGTAGCCCAGATCAGCGAGTTCTCCCTGATTCTGGCGGCACTGGGCATGAACCTTGGCCATATACCCCCGGAGATCATGGGTCTGATCACCCTGGTGGGGGTTGTCACGATTTTCCTGTCGACATACATGATTCTCTATTCCTATCCGCTCTATGACATGCTTTCCGGTTGGTTGAAAATATTCGAACGGCAAAACCCATTCCGTGAGTCGGCCATTGACACCTTGGAAGAACCGCAAGCCGCTGAGGTGATTCTCGTCGGACTGGGAAACTATGGCAGCGGAATCGCCGAATACCTGATTCAGCGAAACCGGTCGGTGTTGGGAGTTGACTTCGATCCCAACGTCTTGGGAAAATGGCGGGAAAAAGGGATTCCCGTGGTCTACGGTGACATGGCGGATCCGGAAATGCATGATCACCTGCCCTTGACCCGGACGAAATGGATCATCAGCGCCGTACGCTCGAAAGAGATGAATCTGGCATTGATCCACCATCTCCATCAAACCGGCTTCAGCGGTAAAGTGGCGTTGACCGCCACCAATGAACAGGAAGCCCGGGAATTCGAACAGGCAGGCGCACACCTGGTATTCCAGCCCTTTCGGGACGCCACGGAACAAGCCGTGGATGCGATCACCTACGCCATGGCCTTTCTCCCCAAACAGGTGGACTGGCCGTTGTCCTTTATGGAAGTTCGCATTAGAACGGATGCATCCACGGCCGGCAAGACCCTTCAGGAGCTTGCGCTTTCCGCCGCGGGCATCACTGTTCTGACAGTGAGCCGGGGTGGGCGCGTCGTAGACGATCTTTCACCGGATTTCCGGATTTTTCCGGCGGATCGTCTGCTTCTCATGGGGAACCCGTCTGTGCTCAAAGATGTGGAATATCTGTTGAACCAGCCTCGAGATCCGGAAATCATCGATCCAAGAGAACAATTTGAAACCGCCGAAATCAAATTGGCCCAAAATTCCGACATGTCAGGCAAGACTCTGAAAGATATTCGTTTTCGGCAAAAATACGGCGTGACCCTGGTCGGTATCCGTCGAGGGCGGGAGCAAATCATTCAGATCGACCCCATGGAACGCCTGCAAGGAGGGGATTGTCTGATTGTGATCGGCAAGTCCGGGGCTGTTCAACAACTGGGACGTCTGGCCCCTCTCTGAAATCATGGTGAAATCTTTTTTCCGGTGATGAAAGGTTCCCCGAACTTTTTCAGCCCGGAAAGCAATCAAACATAATCCTTGTTAGCGAGCGTCCAGCAATGAGACTGAAGTTTGGCCGCCAAATCGGGAGACGCCCAATCTGACCAAGGTATCCGCTTGACTGCCAATTGAGATAAACGGTTGTTTCGATCCTGCCAAGGGAGGTGTATCATGATTTTTTCATCCGATTCCTGTCGGCTGCTGTTTGATCCGGAAGGCCCTGCCGCCAAACGATTTTCGCACTACGGCACCTTCCTGGACCACAACCACCAGGCCCTTCGGATCCTGGCCGAGTTGGAAATGCTGGATCGGGGCGCGGGTCTGGCGACCCTGGCATCCATTCAGGGCCGTGTGAAAACCCTTTTGCGGGAAGTATCGGGCATGCTTCAAGCGATACAAGGCCTGGCCGAAAACCGGTATGCCGACCTGCCCGAAACTTTCCAGCGAATCGCGGACCCATTGGCCCCTCTCATCCAGCGAAACCGCCCTCCGATCCACGGTCCGCTGATCCTGCCTTTTGGCGATCTGGATTCCGATCATCTTGCCCTGGTGGGAACCAAAGCCCTCCACCTGGCAACGATCCGAAACCGCTTGAAGATGCCGGCCCCGGATGGCTTTGCCGTAACCACGGCGGCATTCGACCTGTTTTTGCGGGAAAACGATCTGATCCATCCCATTGACGAAATGCTGACGGCTTTCGATCCGGACGCAACGGATGCTGAAGATTCCTGCCGGCGGATCCGGGAACGAATTCTGGAGGCACCCTTACCCGAACCGCTGGCACAGGAAATGGAGGGCGCTGCCCGGAAACTGGCCGCCCGAGTCGGCGGCCCCATCCAATTGGCCATGCGAAGCAGCGCCGTCGGAGAGGACACCGAAGCGTCCTTCGCCGGACAATACACCAGCGTTCTCCCAGTCGAACTCGCAGAGATCGGAACTGCCTACAAAGCCGTGGTAGCCAGCAAATACACCCCACGCGCCATCGTGTACCGCCTTCGCTACGGCCTGACCGATGCCGCCACTCCGATGGCAGTGGCCGGTGTCATCATGGTCCATCCCCGGGTCAGCGGGGTACTCTACAGTCTGGACCCGGCCCGCCCGGAAACCGGTGTATCCCGCATCGAAGCGGCCATCGGCCTGGGGGAGCAGGTGGTGGGAGGATCCGTTTCCCCCGACATTTTCTGGGTGGACCGGAAACGGTCGGAAATCCGGCGTCGTGCGATCCAGCCAAAAACGGACGGGGAAACCAATCAACCGGAACCCGTTCTTTCGGACAACGCCGTGCTGAAACTGACGCAAGCCGGATTTACGATGGAAACGCATTTCGGTTCGCCCCAGGATATCGAATGGGTGGAGACAGAAAGCGGAAATCTGATGTTTCTGCAGGCAAGGCCCCTTGGAATTTACGATGCCGGCAAAAAGGATACCTTCCAACCGGATCCTTCCGGATTGGAGCTCCTGCTTTCGGGAGGGCAGACCGCTTCTCCGGGCGCGGTGTCCGGAATCGCGGTGCACGATGCCACTCGTCTGACGACCGAAACAGTCTCCCAGGCCATCTTGGTAACGCGCACCGCCTCGCCGGACCTGGCTTCCCTCATGGGGCGCGTCCGCGGCCTGGTAACCGATTTGGGCGGGGCTGCGAGCCATCTCGCGTCCGTCGCCCGAGAGCACCAT
>CAZTKB010000249.1:0-4972 GCA_964614125.1 uncultured Desulfobacterales bacterium
ATAAAGGTGTTCTGGTCCGGTGGACAGGAAGGTCGACCCTGGTGGAGGAAATGCCGGAGGCCTATAAGGATATTTCCCAAGTAGTGAATGTGGTCGATGGCGCCGGCATCTCCAAAAAGGTGGCCCGCCTGAAACCCCTTGCCGTGGTAAAAGGATGAAAACGCAACGAACATGGAATGGCTTCAGGCAATCACGCTGGGAACGATACAGGGGCTGACGGAATTTCTGCCGATCAGCAGTTCCGGACATCTGGTCATTTTCCAGTATATTTTCGGTCTTCGGGAAGCGGAACTATTGTTTGACATCAGCGTTCATCTGGGAACCCTGGTCGCCGTGATCATCTTTCTGCGGAAAGAAGTGGTTTCCATCATTCGATCACTGGTCCGAGGAACCGCCGATGTTTTTTCCGGAAACCCGGAGCGCCGAAAAGCTCTTTTCCAAGATCCGGATCTCCGCCTGGCCCTCCTCGTGATCATTGGATCCATCCCCACCGCCGCCATCGGACTGATGTTCAAACAGATGGCGGAAACCCTTTTTTCCACGATCCTGATCGTGGGTGTCAACCTGATCATCACCGGATGCCTGCTGTGGTTCACCCGGCGGTTCGGCTCCAGGGGGAGATCTCTGGAACGCCTCTCCTGGCGTGATGCGCTGATGATCGGAACCGTTCAGGGAATCGCCATCCTGCCGGGGATTTCCCGTTCCGGTTCCACCATATCGACTGGCATTTTTCTGGGGATAAACCATGAACTGTCGGCGCGCTTTTCCTTTCTGCTTTCCATTCCCGCGGTACTGGGAGCAACCCTTCTCAGTTTTCGGGAATTCATCGGCGTGGACGGCGCCGTCTGGCAGATCTGGCTGGCCGGCATGTTCTCAGCCGGAATTGTCGGCTATCTCGCCCTGAAGATTCTGGTCTATATCGTTCGGAACGGGAATCTCTTTTCATTCGCGCCCTATTGCTGGCTGACCGGCTCCATCGCCCTGTGGTGGGGGATCTATTCCCTCTGATCCCATGGGGAAAGGTGCTCAGGAGACTTCATGAATCCGCAAATTTTCAGAGAATACGACATCCGGGGTGTCGCGGACCAGGACATGACCGATTTGGACGTATTCCACATCGGAAAAGGAATCGGAACCTTTCTCTCCCGTTTCAACCACCGCCGTATCACCGTAGGGAGAGACTGCCGGATCACTTCTGACCGATATGCCGAACTCCTGATCCAGGGACTCATGGACTCCGGGTGTGCGGTGTTGGATATCGGGGTCTGCCCGACTCCCCTCCTGTATTTCTCCATCCATTATTTTGAGCAGGAAGGCGGTGTCATGGTGACCGCCAGCCATAACCCTTCCCATTACAACGGGTTCAAAATCTGCTCCGGAACAGATTCGGTATTCGGATCCCAACTCCAGGAAATCCGGAATATCATCGAGACTGGAAGGTTTCTGTCCGAAGGCGGGAAGCTGGAACGTGCCGATATCGTCTCTCCTTACATCGATTTCATCGGCCGCAATATCCGGATCCCAAAACCCCTGCGGGTCGGTGTAGACGCCGGAAACGGAACCGCCGGCGTCGTCGCCGTGCCCCTGCTGCGACGTCTGGGAATGGAGGTTCACGATCTGTATTGTGATATGGATGGAACCTTCCCCAACCATGAAGCCGATCCGACTGTCCACCGGAACATGACGGATTTGATCCGGCTGGTCACCGAAAAAAAACTGGATGTCGGAATCGGGTATGACGGCGATGGAGATCGTATCGGCGTGGTAGATGAACGCGGAAACATCATTTACGGCGACAAGCTCATGATCCTGTTCGCCCGGGAAATTTTGTCCCGGAAACCGGGGTCCGCCTTTGTATCCGAAGTGAAATGTTCCCAGACATTGTACGACGACATCACCAGCCGGGGCGGCCGCGCGGTGATGTGGAAAACCGGTCATTCCCTGATCAAAGCCAAAATCAAGGAAGTCCAGGCGGAACTGGCCGGTGAGATGAGCGGTCACCTGTTTTTTGCCGACCGGTACCTGGGATATGACGACGCTCTGTATGCTTCCTGCAGGCTCCTGGAAATACTGGCCGACACCGGAAAACGCATCGAGGAGTTGCTGGACGGCATCCCTCCCACGTTCACCACCCCGGAAATCCGGGTGGAATGCCCGGATCACCTCAAATTTCCTATCGTTGGACAAATCGCTTCGTTTTTTTCCCAACACTACCCGGTCATCGATATCGACGGTGCCCGCGTCCTGTTTCCCGGGGGATGGGGGCTGGTCCGTGCTTCCAACACACAACCCGCTCTGGTGCTGCGTTTCGAAGCCGAATCGGAACACCGGCTGTCGGAAATCCGCGACATCGTCGAATCCCGGCTTCGAAAAATTTCCGAAACCGGACAGGAGGAATCATGAATCTGCAGACCATGATCGATCGGATCAAACAACATCCCGACGCCCATCGGATCGGGATGATTCTATGCCACAACGGAATCGTTCGGGCCACTTCCCGGGAGGGAAGGCGGGTTTCGGGGCTGAAAATCGAGGTGGACCACAACCGGCTTCAGGAAGTGATCGATACCGGGAAAAAAACGCCCGGGATCGTCGAAATCCTGGTCGACATCGCGGAAGGCAGAGATCTGTCCGTAGGGGATGACGTCATGCTGTTGGTGGTGGCGGGCGATATCCGGGAAACAGTCATCTCGGTGCTGCACCATACCTTGGATTCCATCAAACAATCCGTAACCCGAAAAACCCAGTATTTTTTGGAATAACTCGCATGCCCTCCGAAAAAGACAAAGTCCCCCAGGCCCCGACCACATCCGGCCCGTCGATCCGGCGGTTTCTGGTTATCTATGTTTCGGTCATGGGATTGTTTCTGATTCTGATCGGGTATGAACCCATCAAACAGGTTTTGGATCTGAACGGGGTGTTCACCCGAATGATCGTCCGGTTGAGCGCCTGGCTGCTGCAACCTTTCCAGATCGTGGAACGGATCACCGATACCAGCATCACCATACGGGGGATACAAATGGAGGTGCTGTTCGGCTGCAACGGGCTGGAAGCCTTTTTGATCTATTCGGTCGGAATCATCGCGTTTCCTTCGAATATTCGGCAGAAGTCGATCGGAATCCTGGGAGGATTTTTCGTATTGCAGGTCATCAATGTTCTCCGGATCGCATCGCTCGGGTTGGTGGGGGCGTATCGGCCGGACATGTTTGCGGTATTTCACATCTATATCGCCCAGGGAATGATGATTGCGGTCGCCCTGGTGTTGTTCATGATCTGGCTCCATTGGGCGACGCGAAAAACATGAAGCGGAACATCCTCCACGCGCTCTGCCTGTTTGTCGCCGCGTATGGCATTCTTCTCTTGGCCTGGATTCAGATCAAGCCGGTTTACGGATATCTGGCGGCTCAGATCGGTGTTCGAACCGCCGCCCTGGCGACCGGTGTCCAGGTCAAAGAAATTGCGAGGCGTTCAGACGCCGTCCACGCCGTGCTTACAACCAGCGTATGGACCCGCCGGGGTATGGTCGACGCCGAAGTACCGCTGATCATCGATCTGGCCAAATTCACCTTCAATGTTCCCATCACCTTTGCGATCCTGGCAGGATTGTATCCCTTTCTCCGGTGGCATCCCCGGATGGCGGCCGAAGCCGGCCTCATCCTGGCCGGAATCCATATCCTGTATATCTTTTTTTTCTCCATCCGGTTTTCTCAATCCGCCTTGGTGGAAGCCGGGGTGATCGCCATGCCGCCGTCGGTCATACGAACCACCGTTCAGTTTGCCTGGTTGTTCATTGACAACATGGTGATCCGGTTTGAGCCGTTTCTGGTAGCGGTCTACACCTATTTCCGGCAGACCCTCCCAACCCGTACCGGACCCCCTCGAATCGGCCGACCCTCGAAATCCTCCCGGCTACACAGGTAATCCGGGAGAGGGAAGGGAAATCCCGTGATCCCGGAATACCGACCGCATCCGCCCCAAAAAGACGTCTCGCCCAAACTGCCGGGCCTGACATTCACAATCCGAACGCATGGCATCAGCACGCCTGGCATCGAGCCACCGCACCGCATCCACCAGGGCATCAACATCCGGCGGCGGCGGCAGGAGCACGCCGTTTTTTTCCGGAACGACAGTCTCCAGCAAACCGCCCTCCGCGACGCCGATCACCGGTTTTCCGGCAGCCATGGCCTCCACCGGCGACATCCCGAAATCCTCGTCGATAGGAATATAGATCGCGGCGATGCAATTGCCGATCACTTCGCGCAACCTGGCCTCGGTTTGCCATCCCAAAAAATGGATATTGGACGCTCCGGAGGCGATTTGCCGGAGCCGGCCCATTTCGGAACCATCTGAAGCCACCACCAGCTTCTTATCCGGCATCCGGCGGAATGCCTCCACGATCCGATCCACCCGTTTGAAATTTTCCAACCGGGCCAGGGAGACATAATAATCTGATTGCCCAATCCAGACAAACCGGTCCGTATCCACGGGCGGGTTGATGATGGTGGAGGATTTTCCGAGGTGGAATCGAAGCCGATTTTGGACATTCCGGGAATTGACCAGGATTTCGTTCATGTTTTCCAGAGCCCGGGAATACCGGCTTCTGAACAGATGGACCAACCACAGAAAAACCGGCTGAAAGGGAAAGGGCATGCGCGAGAGGTAATAGTCTTTCAGATCGTAGGCAAATCGCGGAATGGTATGGCAATACAAGAGATTCAACCCGTCCGGACGATTCCTGCCAGCCATCGGTGCATACGACCCGCTGAACAGAGCCCAGTCCAGGTCACGCAAAAAGGCGGTTTTTCTTTCAAAGGCCCGGATAACCTTGAGAAACCGCCAGGGAGGGATACGGGAAAATGCGTTCAGATCCACCAGGCCGCTTGCCGGGAGACTGGAGTCGGGGAAAACCATCCGGTTTCGGTATCCACAACATAGCGGAATCCCGGGAAACGATTCGAGCAAGGTCAGGGTC